>CAMCPF010000238.1 GCA_945876515.1 Candidatus Kuenenia stuttgartensis | reverse complement strand
GCCGGGGGCATGGATGCCCCGCCGGGCGTAAAGCTAGTTTGTCGTCGGGCCCGTACCCTCGAAGTGCTGCCGGAGGTAGCGGGCCCGCTCGATGTTGCGGTCCTTGGTGTCGAGCTCCAGGCCGCGGAGTTTCTGGAGGTGGGCGGGCTGGGTCCGGACCAAGAGCGAGTTGATGTCGGCGATGTTCACGTCGCCGATCAGCCCGAGCAGCACACCCATGCGGACGCGGGAGAGGAGCTGCATGGTCTCCTCGGCGGTGATCGTCTGCGCGGTCCGCAGAATGCCGAACGCCCGGCTCACCTGGTCGTGCACGTTCTGCTGGGTCTCGCGGACGAGAAACTCCCGGGCCCGCCGCTCGTAGTCGATCAGCACGGGCACCACGTCGCCCACCTGCTCCACGAGCTCCTCTTCCGTGCGGCCGAGCGTGGTCTGGTTGGAGATCTGGTAGAAGTCGCCCATCGCCTGCGAGCCCTCGCCGTAGAGTCCACGGACGGCCAGCGAGATCTTGTGGAGGCTGCGGAACACTTTGTCGATCTGGCGGGTGATCACCAGCGCCGGCAGGTGGAGCATCACGCTCACGCGGATGCCGGTGCCCACGTTGGTGGGGCAGGCCGTGAGGTAGCCCCACCGCTCATGGAAGGCATAGGGCACGACCCGGCCCACCTGGTCGTCCACCACGCGGATCTGCTCCCACACGCCCTTGAGGTCGAGGCCGCTGTGCATGCACTGGATCCGGAGGTGGTCCTCCTCGTTGATCATCAGGCTGACCTGCTCGAGCCGGTCGATGGCGACGCTCCTCGCCCCCTGGGCCTCGGCGTGCTCGCGGCTGATCAGCTGCCGCTCCACGAGGAACTGCCGGTCGATCTCCTCGAGCCGGCCGACGTCGATGTATTCGAGGCTCTGGCCGACCGGGGCGGTGGCGATCCGCTCCCGTAGCAGCCGCTCGATCTCGGCGCGATCCTGGTCCGTGGCGCGGCCGACGAAGGGAAACTGGGCGAGGTTACGGGCCAGACGGACGCGGCTGCTCATCACGATGTCCGATTCAGGACCCGTGCCCTTGAGCCATTCGCCGGTCGCCTGGGTGAGTGCTTCGAGTGTCATGGATGTCGAGAATGAGCGAGGCGGATGGGGTGGCTACGCGGGCGGGCCGCCGAGCCAGCGGGCCTCGATGGTGCGGATCGTGTCACGAATCTTCTGGGCCCGCTCGTAGGCCTCGTCGGTGATCGCCTCCCGCATGTCGCGGCGGAGGCCGATCACCGAGGTCAGTTCCTCCGTGCCTTCCGACAAGCCGGTCGTGGCCCGCTCGGGGCGGCGGCCGGTGTGCCGCGTCGCGCCGTGGATGTTGGCGATCAGCGGCTCGAGTTCCTTCTCGAACTGGGCGTAGTCGTGAGGGCAGCCGAGGCGGCCCTGGTTGCGAAACTCGAAGAACGTGATGCCGCACATGTCGCAGGCCTTCTTGTCGAGCACGGCCAGTTCGTCGGCCGTTTGCCCGACCGTGAGCGGGCCGGTCAGCGGTCCGCCGCCGCTCTCCGCCGGCTCGTCGGAGCCTCCGCCCCCCTCGGCCTGGTTGAGGTAGGCCCGCGCGTGGTCCTCACAGAGGTGCAGCTCCCGGACATCCCCCGACTCCAGTTCGGTGATGTGGAACACGGCTTGCTTGTCACACTGCTGGCACTTCATCGGCGCCTCCCGCGATCGTTCTCCGGAATCATAGCGGCTGCCGCCTCGGGGGTCGCCTCCGGTGGTGACGGCGGCCCCGAGCCCCGCCCGGGACGGCCCGCTGTTCGCAGCCCTGGGCCAGAGGTACGCTGGCCGGCTCGGCTCCCACACCGCCGTCCCGCCGCTCCCGCCGCATGCCGCATCTTCCGGACAGAACCCGATTTCGCGAACTGGCGGCCACCCATCGGCTGGTGCCGGTCTATCGGCGGCTGTTCGCCGACTCCCTCACGCCGCTGTCGGCCTTCGCCCGGCTCGATGCGGGCCCCTCCGCCTGCCTCTTCGAGAGCGTGGTTGGAGGCGAGAAGGTGGGCCGCTACAGCTTTCTGGCGGCCGATCCTTTCCTCCGGCTCACGGCTCGGGGGCGGGCCGTCGAAGTGACCACGGAGCGGGGCGTGGAGGCCTTCGAGAGCGACGACCCGCTCGGCGAGCTCGAGCGGCGCGTGGCCGAGTATCGACCGGCCCGGCTCCCTGAGTTGCCCCCCTTCACGAGCGGCGCCGTGGGCTACGCCGCCTACGACGCCGTGCGGTATGTCGAGCGGCTGCCGCACGAGCCCGCCGACGACCTCGGCCTGCCCGATCTCGATTTCGCCTTCTACGATCGGATCGTGGTGTTCGACAACGCCACGAAGTCGATCGACGTGGTGGTGCTCGCCCGGATCGACGACGCGTCACCCGCCGGGATCGAGCGGGCCCACGCCGCCGCCTGCCGCCGGATCGACGACACGATCGCCCGGCTCGCCGCTCCGAGCGGCTGGCCGCCACCGGCCGACATCGGCCCGCGACACGAGCCCCGCTGCCTGAGCGACGGCTCGGCCCGCTACGCCTTCACCCGCGAGGCGTTCCTCCAGGCGGTCGAGAAGTCGATCGAATACATCCGGGCCGGCGACATCTTCCAGGTGGTCCTGAGCCGCCGGCTGGAAATACCCTTCGTCGGCTCGCCGCTCGAGATCTACCGCACGCTGCGGGTGGTGAACCCGAGCCCGTTCATGTTCTACCTGCGGTCGCCGGCCTGCACGCTGGTGGGCAGTTCGCCCGAGATCATGGTGCGGGCCGTGGATGGCATCGTGACCGTCCGCCCGCTGGCCGGCACCCGACGCCGCGGGGCCACGCCCGAGGAAGACCGGGCCCTGGCGGACGACCTGCTCGCCGACCCGAAGGAGCGGGCCGAGCACGTGATGCTGATCGACCTGGGCCGCAACGACGTGGGCCGGGTGGCGTCGATCGGCTCGGTCGAGCTCTCCGACGTGATGACCATCGAGCGGTATAGCCACGTGATGCACCTCACGAGCAACGTGACCGGCCGGCTGCGGCCGGAGCTCACGGCCTTCGACGCCCTGCGGGCCTGCCTGCCGGCGGGCACCGTCTCGGGCGCCCCCAAGATCCGGGCCATGCAGATCATCGACGAACTCGAGCCCGTCCGCCGCGGCCCCTACGCCGGGGCGGTCGGCTACGTCGACTTCGCCGGCTCGATGGACACCTGCATCGCCCTGCGGACGATCGTGGTCAAGGATGGCCGGGCCTTCGTGCAATCGGGCGCCGGGATCGTGGCCGACAGTGTGCCGGAGAGCGAGTTCGAGGAGACGCTCAACAAGGCCCGCGGGCTGCTGGTGTCGATCGAGATGACGGCCGACCGGCTCGCGGCCGGTGGGGCTGGTGCGTGACGCCGTGACTCTCGGTGCCCACCGCCGGCCGGGGTTGCCCATGCCATCTCGCTGGACGCTCGCTGCGGGCATCCTGCCCTCCACTCGCTCGCTGCTAGTTCGCTCCGGCATCCTGCCTGCGCTCGCTATCAACGCCGCTCGATTGGCATGGGCAACCCCGCCGCACAAAGAAGTTCTCGGAACCAACAAGAATGATCCGCTTTGACCGGGCGAGCGTCGAGCAGGCCGGGCAGCTCGTCGTCGAGGCGGTCTCGCTGCATGTCCGCGGCGGTGAGGCCTGGGCGGTGATCGGGCCGAGCGGGGCGGGCAAGACCCTGCTCGTAGCGGCCGCGGCCACGGCTGTGCCGCTTCATGCAGGCGACATTCTCGTGGATGGCCACTCTGTCCGGCAGAAGGCGGAGGCGGTGCGGCGGGTGGCGGGGTATGTGCCCGACCAGCCGCCCGACTGGCCCGGACTCCGGGCGGGGGAGTTTCTCGAGCTCTTTGCGGTGGCTGCGGGGCGGCGGGGCCGGGAGCTCGAGCAGGCGGTGGCCAAGGGTCTGGACCTCGCCGCGCTCTCCGGCCGCGGGGGCGACGACATCGACACGCTCGACGCCGGCCACGCCAAGCGGCTGCTCGTGGCGCGGGCGCTCCTGCACGACCCGCAGGTACTCCTCCTCGACGAACCCTTCGGTGGGCTTGATCCCGCCGGTCGCGCGGCGGTCGAGCGGCTCGTGGGCGACACCCAGCTCATGGGCCGCACCGTGCTGGCCGCGATCGACGACGCCCGGGTTCCCGACTGCTTCACGCATCTCGCGGTGCTCCGCGAAGGGCGGCTCGTCGCCGCGGGCCGCAACGACCCGGCGACCTTCTCCGAGGGCCGTCGTTGGAGGTATCAGCTGCGGTGCCCGGAACGCGCGGAAGCGGCCAGCCGCGCGCTGGCCGCGGTCGTCGCCAGTGTGCAGGCCGTCGATGCCGACACCCTCGTCGCCGTGATCGATCCGGGCCGCGTGTCGCCGGCCGAAATCGTCGCGGCGGTCGTGCGTGCGGGCCTGCCCGTCGAGGCGGCCGGCTACGATCCCCCGTGGCAGGCCCAGCTCGTCGGCACCGAGTCCTAAGCCGCGTCGCCCCAGGCGCGGCGGACCTCGGCGAGGCCCTCCACGCAGAGGTCATACTCGTGCGCCAGCCGCTCGAGCAGGGCCCGCTCGGCGGCGGCTTCCTCGGGCTCGAGCGCGGCCGCCAGCCAGTAGGCCCGCCGGCCGGCCGCCCTGTAACCCACCAAGTAACCCACGAGATCCGCGTGCGGCCCCGGCTTGCGATAGCGGGCCAGCGCCTCGGGGTAGAGGCCGCTCCAGAAGAGCGTCACGTCGCCGATGTGCCGGTATTCCTCCCGGGCTGCGGCCGGGTCGGCGTGCCGCTCCGCCGCGAGCAGTAGGTGGCTCACGTCGGCCGATTCCTCGCCCGCTCCGGGCAGCACCGCCAGCCGTTCGTTTCGCATGAACCGCACGAGCATCACCGACACATAGTCGATCAGCGGCGGATCGACCACGCCCAGCCGGGCCTGGAAGGCGTATTCGGTGAGGCCGCGGAAGAACCGCTCGACGTCGGCCGGATCGCGGGCGGAGAACATGGCGAGGCGACCTCCTTGCAGGCCGTCGTCGCGGCCTGCACCAGTTGCTCGACTCAAGGGATTATAGCGCCGACCCGATGGCCGTGGCCACGGAGATTGGCTGCTCCTTCGACCTATGCGAGGGGTCGCCTGTGCCAATCGAGCCGGCCTTGATGGCGAGCACAGGCAGGATGCCGGAGTGAGCCAGCATGGAGCGACCGCAGGGCAGGATGCCCGTAGGAAGCGTCCGGCGAGATGGCACGGGCGACCCCGGTTCCCGTCATCTGGCCGCAGCGAGTTCGCCCACGAACTTCTCGACGGCGGCCGCCAGCGCGGCCGGCCCGGCGGCGGCCTGCTCCGCCACCAGCCGCAC
>CAMCPF010000237.1 GCA_945876515.1 Candidatus Kuenenia stuttgartensis | reverse complement strand
CACGATCTTCTACGTGCTGCCTTTCATCCTCTTCGCCTGGCTGGCGGGCTGGCTGGCAGACCGGTTCGCCAAGCGGTCGATCGTGATCGGGGGCAAGTTCGCGGAGGTCGTAATCGCGGTGATCACGGCCGCGATCGTGGCTTGGGGCGCCGGCTCGGGGCCGGTGCTGGCCGGGCTGCCGCTCGGGCTCTGGCTGCTGATGGCGGCGATCGGGCTGTTCGCGATCCAGACCACGCTCCTCAACCCGAGCCTCCTGGGCACGATCCCGGAGACGGTGCCGAGCGACCGGCTCTCGGCCGCCAACGGAATCTTCGCGATGGTTTCGCTGGCGGCCACGCTCGTCGGAATGTCGCTGGGCAACTGGCTCGCCGACGCCACGTGGCTCTCGCCGGCGACCGACGCCAGCCGGCCGCTGCCGGCCTGGCTCGCCGGACTCCCCGCCGGCCATGCCGCTCCGGCTGCGGTGCTCCTTGCAACCGTCGCGCTGGTTGGCTGGCTCGCGTCGCTCGCGATGCCACGGGTGCGGGCCGCTGATCCGCAGGCCGCGTTTCCCCGGAACGCGTTGGCGGCCACGTTCCGCGACATCCGGCTCTTGCTGGCCACGCCGAAGCTCGCCGGGGCCGCGGCGGGCATCGTTTTCTTCTGGGCGATCGCCGCGGTCGTGCAACTCAACGTCGATCAGTATGCCTTCGAGAGCGGGGCCACCGCCCAGGGGCAGGTGACTCCGCTGCTCTTGGCGCTCGTCGGCGGAATCGGCCTCGGCAGCCTCATCGCCGGCCGCTCCTCGCGGCGGGGCATCGAGGCCGGCTCGAAAGTCGATCTCGGGTTCGTGCCGTTCGGCATGCTCCTGGTGCTGGTGGCCTGCGGGGCCTTGGCCCTCTCCTCGCGGGAGATCTTCGGTGGCGACGCCCCCGCTGCCCTGCGGCTCGTCCCGCCGGTCTTCTGGCTGGCCGTGCTCGGGATCGGGGCCGGGATGTTCGACGTGCCGCTCGAGGCCTATCTCCAGGAGCAGAGCCCGCCGGAAAAGCTCGGCACGGTGCTCGCTGCGACCAACATGCTCGTCTTCACGGCCATGCTCGTCGCCTCGATCGCCTACTACGGCCTGCGGGTGCCGGTGGGTCTGGGTGAGACCGCCGCCCCCCTGCTCTCGGCCCGCGGCATCTTCGGGCTCTTCAGTCTGCTGGCACTGGTGGCCATCGCGGTCGCTGTCTGGGCCGCGCCCCGGGCCACGCTGCGATTCTTCGTGGGCGGGATCGTGGGCACGATCTGGCGGTTTCGGGTTTGCCAGGAGGAGAACGTGCCCACGAAAGGGCCGCTCGTGATCGCGGCCAACCACCTCTCCTGGCTCGACGGCTTCCTCCTGCCGCTGGCCGCGCCCCGGCCGGTGCGGATGGTGGTCTATGGGCCCAACATCCAAGGCAAGTTTCTCAACATGCTTGCCGACCAGTGGCGGTTCATCCTCTTCGACCCCAAGCCCAAGTCGATCGGCCGGGCGCTCAAGGCGATCCAGGGGGGCCTGGCCGAAGGCGACTGCATCGGGATTTTCTGCGAGGGGGGCATCTCCCGCACGGGCCAGATCCTCGGCTTCAAGCGGGGCCTGGAGTGGCTTCTGGAGCGGGTCGAGTCGCCGATCCTGCCGGCCTCGATCGATGGCATGTGGGGCAGCCTGCTCTCGTATTCGGAGGGTCGCTACTTCACGAAGTGGCCCCGCGGCCTCCGCCGCATCGTGACGCTCACCTACGGCACGCCCCTGCCGGTCGGCACCTCCACCGACCTCGCGCGGCTCGCGCTCCAGGAGCTCACGGCCACGGTCGTCCGCCGCCGGTTGGCCGGCCGCCGGCCGCCGCGGGGCTTCACTGGCGACTGGGCCGCGGCCTGCGCCGAGGCCGAAGCCTTCGACGGCGCGTGCCTGGTGCGGCGTGAGGACAAACTCACCGCCTCGCTCGCCCCCGGCGACCCGCTGGCGGCCACGCTCGGCACCCACACCCAGTCGCTACTCGGCATCGCCACGACCCGCATCGACGCGTCGAGCCCGGTCGGTGAGATCGCCCGCACGCTCGCCGCCTCGCGGGCCACGATCTGGCTGGCCCGCGTGGACCAGGTCGAGGCGCTCGCGGCGGAGCCGGAAGGCCGGCCGCGGCTCGCCGAGCATCTCGCGGCGATCGTGATGCCGATCGCGTCGGCGGCCGACCTCCCCTGGGCCCGGCACGCCGCCGAGCGGTTTCGAGAAACGCACGGCATCGAGCCGGTGGTGGCCTACTGCCCGCGGGAGGCCGGCTGCCTCGTGGCGATGAACACGCCCCCGGCCCGCGCGGCCGGCGACTTCGAGATCACCCACAAGCCCGACACGCTCGGCCGGGTTCTCAACGGCGGCGTGGTCTGGCCGCGGGCGTCGCTCCGGCCTCCGTTAGGCCTACGGTCGCTCGCCTCGGCGGGCATCCCCGACGACGACGCCACGCTCGTGATCTCGGCCCTGTTCCCCTGCGCCGCAGGATCGACACCCGGCGCCACGCTCCTGGCCGACTCCCTGGACGTGGACAAGGAGGGCTTCCTCGTGCCCCGCGATGCATCGCCCACGAACGCTGTCAGCGACTGAATCAGCGGTCTTTCCCGGTCAAGGTTGGTGGCCGGCCGCAGGCGCGGTATTCTTCGCTCGACGCACCCCTAGCTCAATTGGATAGAGCATCGGTCTACGGAACCGAAGGTTGCAGGTTCGAGCCCTGCGGGGTGTAGTAGGTGCGGACGGGCCGACTGGGCTTGGGGATTTGGGCGCCCGGCCGCTAGGCTCCCCGCATGGAACGGGCGTCCACCATCCACCGCGTCGTCGGGTTTGACCCCGGCCTCAACACCACCGGCTACGGGATCGTGGAGTGCCACGGCGGGAGCGTGAAGCTCGTCGAGGCCGGCACTGTGCGGTCACGGGGCGATGCGCTCGAGACGCGTCTGGCCACCATCCATGCCGGCGTCCGCGAGGTGCTCGAGGCGTTCACACCTTCGGCGATGGCGATCGAGCAGGTGTTCGCCCATGCCCGGTTCCCGAAGGCCGCCATCCTCCTGGGCCATGCCCGGGGAGTGATCTGCCTGGCGGGGGCGCAGGCGGGCCTGGCCGTGCACCACTATCTGCCGAATCGCGTAAAGAGCGCGCTCACGGGCAGCGGCCACGCCGGCAAGGAGCAGATCCAGGCGGCCGTGCAGCGGGAACTCGCCCTGGCGTCGAAGCCTGAGCCGGCCGACGCCGCCGACGCTTTGGCCGTGGCGCTGGCCGACTGGCACCTCCGGCTGCGGCCCTTGTTTTTCGGCACGGGAACGGTGCGGATTCGGAGCAGCCGGGCATGATCACTCGGGTTTCAGGCACGCTCGAACGGGTCGAGCCGACGGCGGTCGAGGTGGCCGTGGGGCCGATGGTGCACGAGGTGCTCGTCACCGAACTCGTCCGCCGCAGCCTCCAGACAAAGCTCGGCCAACCCATCGTGCTCCACACGCTCGAATACCTCGAGGGCAACCCCACCCGGGGGAACCTCGTGCCCCGGCTGGTGGGGTTTCTCTCGGAGGTCGAGCGGGAGTTCTTCGAGCTGATCTGCGAGGTCGACGGCGTTGGCGTGCGCAAGGCGCTGCGGGCGATCGTGCGGCCGGTCGGCGAGATCGCGGCGGCAATCGAGGAGCAGGACGCCAAGAGCCTGTCCGGGCTGCCGGGCATCGGCGCGGCCACGGCCGAGCGGATGATCGCCAAGCTCCGACGACGGATGCCGAAGTTCGCCCTGCTCGTGGCCCGCGAGGCTCCCGGCGAGGCGGGCGCCGCGGCCGACGTGCTCTCCGAGACCTTCGACGTGTTGCGGTCGCTTGGCCACTCCGACCCCGAGGCCCGCCGACTCGTGGACACGCTCCGGGGCGAAAAAAAGAAGCCGAAGGACGTCCAGGAAGCCCTCGAGTCCATCTACCGCCAGATGCACAAGCCGCGCTGACTCCGGGTAGGCTGACCGCATGGAATCCTTCCGCCAACCGTCGATCCAGGGGCCCGCCGAACCCCTGCCCGAGGACCGCGCCCTGCGGCCCCAGCGGATGGCGGAGATGATCGGGCAGCGGGCCGTCTACGAGCGGCTCGAGATCGCGATCGACGCCTCGCGGAAGCGGGGCGAGACCCTCGGCCACATCCTCCTCGACGGCCCCCCGGGCCTGGGCAAGACGACCTTCGCCACCTGCATCCCCAACGAGCTGGGCGTGAGCCTGCAGATCGCCAGCGGCGCGGCGCTCTCGGCCCCCAAGGACCTCCTGCCCTACCTGACGAACGCCGCCGAGGGCTCGGTGCTCTTTATCGACGAGATCCACCGGCTGCCGATCGCGGTCGAGGAGTTTCTCTATCCGGCGATGGAGGATTTCCGGATCGACATCACGCTCGGTGACGGCGTGGCGGCCCGCACCATCAACATGCCCCTCAAGCCGTTCACGCTCGGGGGGGCGACCACCCGCTCGGGCCTGCTCTCGGCCCCGCTTCGCGACCGGTTCGTGATCCGCGAGCACCTCGACTACTACTCCCCCGAGGAGCTCGCCGAGATCGTGCATCGCTCGGCGGGCAAGCTGCAGATGCCGATGGACGACGAGACGGCCTGGGAGATCGCCCGCCGCAGCCGCGGCACGCCCCGGCTGGCCAACAATCGCCTGCGCTGGATCCGCGACTACTCCACCAGCCGCGCCGAGGGCCGGCTCGACGCCGACATCGCCCGCGTCGCCCTGGCGAGGCAGGGCATCGACGAGCTCGGCCTCGACGGCTTCGACCGCCGGTATCTGGAGACCATCCAGCGGGTCTTCGCCGGCGGACCGGTGGGCATCGAGGCGATCGCCCACACGATGAGCTCCGCCCCCGACACGCTCGAAGACGACGTCGAGCCCTTCCTGCTGCGGTGCGAGCTGGTGATTCGCACGCCCCGCGGCCGCAAGCTCACGCCCAAAGGCGACGAGCACTTGGGGGGCACGCCGACCACACGCGGCCGGCTGTGGTAGTTTCACGGATTCGCGGCCATCCATGGCCCGCGAATCCTTGGCTCGGCGGAGGGGCAGCCAAGGTGCCCCTCGCCTCGCTGGCTGCTCGCACCTCCGGGCTCGCAGTGCCGCTGCGGAGCGGCGGCACCGGCGCGAAAGAAGCGCGGCCGTGCTTGTTCGCGTTGTGGCGCGCGGCGTTTGCGCAGACGAATCCGTGCCGTCGCGGTGGGCGTTGAGACGAAATTCGGTTGCTCGCTTCCTCATCAACCGTTTACTGCTCGGGGTGGCCCATGCCAATCGAGCTTCGTTGATAGCGAGCGCAGGCAGGATGCCGAAAGCGAGCTAGCATCGAGCGACCGGAGGGCAGGATGCCCG
>CAMCPF010000236.1 GCA_945876515.1 Candidatus Kuenenia stuttgartensis | reverse complement strand
CTCGGCTGCGTGCCACCGGGCGGCGCAGGGGATCGCTGCAGGGGTACACTACTTGCCCGCCAGGCAGCCTCCTTCGTGGCGTGATCGCCTGGGCGAGCCGTGACCGCGAGGATCATTGCATGCTCCGTCCGTTCTTCGCCATCGCTCTCGGCATCATCGTCTTGGTCGTGGTGGGTAGGCCGATCGTGGCCGCCGAGGTGGCTCCGTGGACGAGGTTCGAGACGGCGATCGAGTCGACGGTCGCGGATGACAACCCGTTCACCGACGTGGCGGCTGGCATCGGGCCGCGCGGCTGCCGGCGCCCCACGACCGGGTGCTCGTGCTGGAAAGTGACTGACCTATCTACGCCGTGAACGAGGAGCCGATCCATCAAGGAGAACTGAGCGATGCTGGGAGCGATTGCCGGAGACGTGATCGGATCGATCTATGAGCGGCAGCGGACCAAGGCGAAGGACTTTCCGCTCTTCAGCCCGGGCAGTCGGTTCACCGACGACAGCGTGCTCACCTGCGCCGTCGCGGATCGACTGCTCCACGGGGGCGACTACGTGCAGGCGTTTCACGAGTGGTTTCATGCCTATCCCAATGCCGGCTATGGAGGCACCTTCATCCGCTGGGCGATGATTCGCCAAGACCAGCCTTACGGCAGCTGGGGCAACGGTTCGGCGATGCGGGTGAGCCCTGTGGGCTGGCTGGTAAGCTCCCTCGACGAGGCCGTGGCGGAGGCTCGGGCTTCCGCCGAGGTCACCCACAACCATCCGGAGGGAATCCGGGGAGCGCAGGCCGTCGCCGCCTGCATCCACCTCGCCCGCACCGGCCACGACAAGCAGGCGATCCGCGACCACGTGGAGCGGGAGTTCGCCTACCGGCTCGACGAGCGGCTCGACGACATCCGCCACGTGTACCGCTTCGACGTCTCCTGCCAGGGCTCGGTGCCACAGTCGATCATCGCCTTCCTGGAGTCCGAGGACTGGGAGGATGCGGTCCGCAACGCCGTGTCGCTGGGGGGCGATGCCGACACGATGGCCGCGATCGCGGGCAGCATCGCCGAGGCCTTCTACGGCGGTGTGCCCGAAGCCATTGCCGCGGAAGTGATGGGGCGGCTCGACGACCCGCTCAAGCGGATCGTGCACGCCTTTCGCGATCGGATCACCCCGGCAGGGTGAGCGACCGCAACCTCAGGCCTGCTCGCAGACGCACCGCTGGCGGCCCAGGCCGTCGATCGTGAGCTCGACCACGTCGCCGGCGGCGAGGAACTTGGGTGGCTTCATCCCCATGCCCACGCCCGGCGGCGTGCCGGTGATCACCACGTCGCCCGCCTCGAGCGTGAGGAAGTGGGAGAGGTAGTGCACGATGTGCCAGACGTCGAAGATCATCAGGGCCGTGGTGCCCGACTGCCGCGTCTCGCCGTTCACGGTGAGCCGCATTGCGAGGGCTTGCGGGTCGGGAACCTCGTCGGCCGTCACGAGCCACGGGCCCAAGGGGAGGAAGTTGTCGCTCGACTTGCCCTTGCTCCACTGGCCGCCCCGCTCGATCTGAAAGGACCGCTCGGAGACGTCGTTGGCAATGCAGAAGCCGGCCACATGGTCGCGGGCCGCTTCCTTAGACGGGAGGTACCGGGCCGTGCGGCCGATCACCAGGGCGAGCTCGACCTCCCAGTCGGTCTTCACGCTGCACCGCGGGATCAGGATCGGATCATTCGGGCCGCAGACGGCACCCGTGGCCTTCATGAAGAGAACCGGTTCGGTGGGGATCTCCTTGCCGGTCTCCTTCGCGTGGTCGGAGAAGTTGAGCCCGATCGCGAACACGTTCCGCGGCCGGGCCACCGGGGCGCCCAGGCGAACGCCGGCTGGTGCGTCGGGCAGGGCGTCGGGCGTGGCCGCCAACGCCAGCAGCCGCTCCAGGCCGCCGCCGGCGAAGAAGTCGTGGTCGTAGTCGCGGACATGGGCCGAGATGTCCTTGAGGCGGCCGTCGGCCGTGACGAGGCCGGGCTTCTCCTGGCCGCGCGGGCCGAAGCGGACGAGTTTCATGAAGGTTCCTTTCGGTGAGGGGCCCGATCGGGTGGGGCGGCGCTCAGAGCCAACCCGCGGCGGAAAGCAGCTCGATCACGAGGATGATGCCCACGCCCACGAGCGACTCACCGGCGATCAGGCCGCTGGCGACCGGGACGGTGAAGGCCTCGGCGGTCTGTGGGCGGAACTTGGCCACGGCCCAGGCGAGTAGCGCGCCGAGGAACATCGCGATTGAGTTGAAGGCGGGGATCACGCCGGCGATCCCCAGGCCGGTGGTCGAGGGAAGCCACTTGCGGACGTGAGGCGGGGAAAACTCCTCGAGCAGCGTGAGTACCACGCCGAGGGCCGCCCCTACGAGGATCGCCGTGAAGGCGCCCGGAGGCAAAGCCTCGACGCCGTCCACCAGCAACTCGGCGACACCGGCCCAAACCTTGGCCGCCGGCGCGGGCAGCGATTCCGAGCCGAGCCGCTCAGGGTTTCGCTGGACGACGAACTGGTAGGCCGGCACCGAGATCAGCGTGCCGGCGATTACCCCACAGAGCTGCGAGATCGTCTGCTTGCGGGCGTTGCCGCCGAGCAGGTAGCCGCTCTTGAGGTCGGTGAGCAGGTCGGCGGCGTGCGAGGCGGCCCCCGACGTGATCGACGCGGTCATCAGGTTGGTGGTCAGGTTGGAGGGAGCGACCACGCCGTAGATCAGCTGGGTGATCTTGCCCATCGCCCCGATCGGGGTGACGTCGGTCTCGCCGGTGGCTCGGGCGGCCACGATCGAGAGCAGAAAGGTGACGAGCACCGCCAGGATGCCCATCCACCAGGTGATCCCGAACAGCCAGTGGCCGAGGATCACGCAGGCGGCCCCCGCGACGAGCGTGCCGCTCACGAACCAACTCGCCGGCACCTCGACCCGCTCGAGCGGATCGGCGTCGGGCGAGGCCGCGGCCCCGCCGGCCAGCCGCGAGAGGCCGCCGAAGGCCCGCAGCACCGTCCGCCACTTGAGCCCGAAGGAGAGCAGCCCCGCCGTAACCATCATCGACGTGGCCGGCCAGAGGACCCAGGAGACGATGCCGCGGTAGCCCGGCTCGGCGATGCCCCGCTCGACGAGGATCGGCCCGATGATCCCGTAGCAGAACACCGCCCCGACCAGCATCGACGCGGCCACCCGCAGGCCCATGATCGCCCCGGCGGCCACCATGATCAGCGAGCCCTCGATCCCGATCGTGAACCGCGTCAGCAGGTCGCGGCCGAAGGCCGTCGGCAGGAAGGGGAGATGCGCGGGAAAGGCGTAGGCCGCGAGCGGCTTGATGGTCGGCAGGAGGTCGCGCCAGAGCGCGATGATGCCGCCGCCGGCGGCGGCCAGGAAGAGCGCCCGCGCCTTGGCCACGGCCGCACCGCCGGCCGTATGGAGGCTGCGGAGCGTCTCGGCGGTGGCGATGCCCGAGGGAAAGGGAAGCCGGTCGATGTTGATGAGTTGCCGCTTGAGCGGGATCGCCATGAACACGCCGAGCAGCGACACGGCCCCCAGCCAGAGTCCGAGTTCCCACGACGTGAGCAAGCGGCCGGTGGTGAGGTAGAGGGCGGGCATCGCCGAGACGAGGCCGGCGCTCGACATGTAGCCGGCGGCGCTGGCGGCGCTCGACATCGTGTAGTTCTCGAGCAGCGAGAAGGGGCGTTCCCGCCACGGCGGCACGATCCGCTCGAGCGCCGAGAAGACGGCGTAGGCGATGATGCAGGAGGTGACGGTCACGCCCAGCCCCCATCCGGTCTTCAGCCCGACGTAGAGGTTCGAGATCGACATCACGCCGCCGATCAGCATCCCGAAGATCACGGCCCGCGGCGTGAGTTGCACCGCGTCGTCACCGGCGTAGACGTGTTCCAGCCACCAGCGGGAGGCCTCGCGATCATCGGCGAATGTGGGCTCGGGGGGTGGCGGGGCGTGGTCGGTCATGCAGCGGTGGCCGGAGGCGAGGAGAGCAAGAGCGATGGACCGGCCGCGATGGCTCGGTGCAGGTCAGCGGCCGCCGCGGCGAAGCGTGACGGCGTTGACGAGCACGCGATCGACCGCGGCAGAAGAGGCATAGTAGTCCATCCCCAGCAGAACCAGGGAGCCGCGGCCAAAACGCTTGACGAGGACCGCCGCGCCGCCCCCGTCACGGATCGCGACCTGGCGTCCTCCCGGTTTCTTGATCCGGCCGGGGTGATTATTCGGTGAAGGCGCTAAGCGTTCATGATGCGCGAGACAGCCGTTCCGGGAATATTGTTGGTCGCAGTCTCTGCCCCCCTAGGCGCTCCCGCACCGTCGGGGTAGCCTCCCCCCTCACAAAAGCGGCAGTGTCTGCACGGTTGTTGCGGGCCGCATGACCGCTGGCGATCCAGGGGACAGGGGGCAACCATGGCCAAGTGTGCAAAGCGGCGTCGTTTTACCCTGCTCAGGCAACTCCGCCGCAGGCAGGCCGCACGGACGTCCATCGGCATTGAGTCACTCGAGCCGCGGGCGATGCTCGCCACTCTCTATTGGGATCCCAACGGCGCCACGCCAGGTGTTGGCGGCTCTGGCGCGTGGGATCTCTCGACGGCCAACTGGACCACGGACCCCACCGGTTCATCGCCGACGATCGCTTGGACAAATAACGCGGCTGACGTCGCGGTGTTCAACACCACGCCGGATTCAAGCGGCTCCGTCCCGGCAAACACCGTGACCATCGGCTCAGGTATCGCCGTCTCTCAGGCGGCGTTCTCGTCCGGTGCCTACACGCTGCAGGGCGGCAGCCTATCGGTGCCGTCCGGCCTAACGATCGGCGTGGATGCTGGCGGCAGCGCCACCTGGGCCGGCGCTTTCTCCGGGGCTGGCTCGCTTGTGAAGACAGGCCCTGGAACGCTCACTGTCTCCGGCTCAAACATCGGTCTGTCCGGCGGCGTCCGGCTCGAAGGTGGCACGCTCGTCGTTGCCAACAACGCGGCCCTTGGCAGCGGCACGATCCAGATGGCGGGCGGCAGCCTGCAAGCATCTGGCGCACGCACGCTCACGAACACCATTCAGGCGGTCACCGGCACGACAAGCACGCTGGTGTCGCCGTCCGGCTCGAACTTGACGCTCAACGGATCCATTACTGGCTCCGGCACGCTTCAGAAGACAGGTGCCTACTCAGTGTTCCTTGGCGGGGACAACAGTGCCTTCGCAGGCACGTTCATCCATCAAGCCAGCAACCTGTACTTCAACACGCCCGCTGCGGGCAGTGCCCTCGCCGCATGGGCGATCAACGGCGGCGGCCAGTTGGGGATGAACTTCAGTGGGAATGCCGTCGTCCAGTTCGGGTCGCTCTCGGGAACCTCTGGCTGGATCCACGGCGGCTACGTCAAGACCGGCATCAAGACCATTGAGGTCGGTGCCTTGGGCACGAGCACTACCTACGCAGG
>CAMCPF010000235.1 GCA_945876515.1 Candidatus Kuenenia stuttgartensis | reverse complement strand
CTCGCCGGCGAGGCGCTCGTCGAGACGCGGCAGATGCGACCCTTCGTCGATGCGCTGCTCCAGTTTCGCTCGACCCAGGTCGATCTTTGTGACGCCCTCGCGGCCCTCGACGAAAAGCTCGAGGCCGGCGAATTGGCCTCGACGGCCGCGGCCGCCGCGACGGTGGCCGCGATCCGCCGCCGGGCCGACGCCGGGCTCGCGACGCTGGCCCGGCACGTGGACGACTTCGAGAGTTTCGCCCGCCGCAACGAGGATCTCTCCAACCGGCTCCACCACGAGGTGATCGCCAGCCGGATGCGGCCCTTGGCCGACGGGATCCGCGGGTTCCCCCGACTGGTTCGCGACCTGGCCCGCACGCTCGGCAAGGAGATCCGCTTCGAGGTGGTCGGCGAGCAGACGGGCGTCGATCGCGACATCCTCGACAAGCTCGAGGCCCCGCTCTCCCACCTGATCCGCAATGCCGTCGACCACGGACTCGAGACCCCCGCGGAACGGACGGCCGCCGGCAAGCCGGCCACCGGTGCGATCCGGCTCGAGGCCCGCCATCGGGCCGGCATGCTCCACATCACATTGGCCGACGACGGCCGTGGGATCGACGTCGAACGGCTTCGCGAGCGGGCCGTCGCCAACGGGCTCGTGGCCCAGGCGGTGGCCGAGCGGCTCGGCGAGCTCGAGCTGTTGGAGTTCCTGTTCCTACCCGGCTTCACCACCAGCGAGCGGGTCACGGAAATCTCGGGCCGCGGCGTCGGCCTGGACGTGGTGCAGAGCATGGTCAAGGGCGTCGGCGGCACCGTCCGGGTGGCCAGCCAGCCGGGCCGGCGGACCGTGTTCACGCTCCAACTCCCGATCACGATGTCGGTGATCCGGGCCCTCCTGGTCCAGATCGCCGGCGAGCCTTATGCCTTCCCGCTCACCCGGATCGACCACATCCTGCCAGTGCCGCAGGCCGCGATCCGGACCGTGGAGGGCCGCCAGTATTTCGACCGCGACGGCACGGCAACCGGCCTGGTGCTCGCGGCGCAGATCCTCGAGGTCGTCGGGCCGCCGCCGCCCGACCCGCTGCCCGTGGTGGTGGTCAGCGACCGTGGCCAACAGTTCGGGATGATCGTCGACGCCTTCCTCGGTGAGCGCGACCTGGAGGTGCGGCCGCTCGACCCCCGGCTGGGCAAGGTCGCCGACATCAACAGCGCCTCGCTCCTCGAGAGCGGCGACCCCGTGCTGATCGTGGATGTCGAGGATCTCGTGCGCAGCATCGACAACGTGCTCTCCGGCCGGCGCCTGTCGCGGGTGGAGTTCGAGCAGCTTGCCGAGGAGGCCCGCCCGCGGAAGCGGATCCTCGTGGTGGACGACTCGATCACCGTCCGCGAGCTCGAGCGGCAACTCCTCCAGTCGCGGGGCTACGCCGTGGACGTGGCGGTGGACGGAATGGACGGCTGGAATGCCGTCCGGGGCACGCCCTACGACCTGATCGTGACCGACGTTGACATGCCCCGGCTGGACGGCATCGGCCTGGTGTCGCTGATCAAGGCCGACGCGGCCCGCCGTGAGATTCCCGTGGTGATCGTCTCCTACAAGGACCGCGAGGAAGACCGCCTCCGCGGCCTCGACGCCGGCGCGAATCGCTACCTCACGAAGAGCAGTTTCCACGACGAGACCTTCGTGGATACGATCGTCGACTTGATCGGCGAGGCATGAGGTCGGCCCGGATGCGGATCGCGATCGTCAACGACGTGCGGGCGGCGAGCGAGGCGCTCCGTCGGATCGTCGAGCGGCTGCCGGGCCACGAGCTGGCCTGGATCGCCGCCGACGGCGTCGAGGCGATCGCCCAGGCCCGCCGCGACCGCCCCGACCTGATCCTGATGGACCTCCTGATGCCGCACCTCGACGGCGCGGAGGCCACGCGGCAAATCATGGCCACGTCGCCATGCGCCATCCTGGTGGTCACCGCCACCGTCAGCGGCAACATCTCGCTGGTGTATGACGCGATGGGCCACGGCGCCCTCGACGCCGTGGACACGCCCGTGCTCGGCCCGGCCGGCGAGGTGGCGGGCGTCGGCCCGCTCGTCGAGAAGATCGGCCTGATCGCCAAGCTCGTCGCCGCCCCGGCCGCCGCCGCACGAACGCGGCCAGGACCCGCCGCTTCCGGGCCCGCCCGCTTGCTCGTGGTGGGCGCCTCCACCGGCGGGCCCAAGGCGCTCTGCGAGCTCCTGCTGCCGCTGCCCACCGACTGGAACACGGCCGTCGTGATCGTCCAGCACGTCGACGTGGCCTTCGCCCCCGGCCTGGCCTCGTGGCTGGCCGACCGCACCGGCCGGTCGGTGCAGGTGGCGGAACACGGCCAGCGGCCGCGGCCCGGCGACGTACTCTTGGCGGGCACCAATGATCACCTCGTGATGATGGCCGGAGGCACGCTCGAATACCGCGTCGAGCCGCAAGACGTCTTCTTTCGGCCAAGCGTGGACGTGTTCTTCGAGAGCGTCGCCGCCCACGGCCCGAAATCCGGCGTGGCCGTGGTGCTGACGGGCATGGGCCGCGATGGCGCCCGCGGCCTCGCCGCCCTCCGCCACAAGGGCTGGCACACCATCGCGCAGGACGAGGCGACGAGCGTCGTCTGGAGCATGCCAAAGGCCGCGATCGAAGCGGGCGCCGCCTGCGAGGTGCTGCCCGTGGCCCGCATGCCCGCCGCGATCACGGCGCGCATGGTGTAACGCCTCCACAACTCAACCGTAACTCAACCGTTGGGCTGCGAGGGGTCGCCCGTGCCAATCGAGCGGCGTAGGAAACGGAGCGCAGCCCGGAGGGCGAAAGCGAGGTTTCCTCCGAGCGACCGGAGGGCAGGATGCCCAAAGGGAGCGTCCGGCGAGGTGGCACGGGCAACCCCGAGCGTGCTTGTGTGAGGCCTCCGAACGTCCGGGCGACAGGGTCCGGTAACCCCGAGCCTCCACGCATGAGGCCCCTGCTCATCCGGCGAGATGGCACGGGCAACCCCGAGCCTACACGCAAGTCGCAGCGAACTGCGTCACCCGCCCCGCTCGATGAGCCGCATCACCTCGAGCACCGTCGCCTCGTCACCTCCCGGCGGGGCGATCACCTGTACGCCCACCGGCAGGCCCCGGCTGCCGCAGTCGGTGGCCGCCGCGGCGCGGAGCACGGGATCCCAGGAGGCGCTCCGGCCCGCCTCCTCGTCTGGCCGCACGGTGGTCACCGGCACCGCCCCGGCCGCGAGATCGAATAGGTTGGCAAGGAAGCAGGGCGCGGCGGCGAGCACCAGCCGCGCGGCGGTGCCATGCCGCAGGGCCGGCAGCGCTGACACCGGGCAAACGATCGCGTCACAGCCCCGCACGGCCTCGGTGAAGCGAGCGGCGAGCGCTCCTCGCTCGTCCAAGAGCGCCGTCAAGTCGGCGGCGGTGCGGGGGCCGGTGGCCAGCAGCCCGTCCGCCTCGATGCCCCGGCCGGTGAGCCGAGCCAGCCGAGCCACTGCGGGCCGCAGCCACCGCGGCATGCCCGCCAGCCGCAGCAGCCGGCGGACGTCTCGCATCGGCCGCTCGCCGGCGAACAGCCGCCGGATGTCGGCCCCGCCGTCGGCCGAGAGGATCGCCAGATGCAGCCAGGCGGCGGCGTCCGCCAGGCCGCCGTCGATGGCGACGGCTTCGACGCCCGCGGCCCCGAGCCGCTCGACCGCTTCCGCCAGCCCCCGGCGGATCGCGGCCGACGGAGGGATGGGGCCCGTCGCTGCCCACCAGGCGATCCGCTTCACGGCGCGAGGCCGGCCCGGGGCGACCCCGACGGCCTCGCACGCAAGGGCGAGGTCGGCGACCGAACGCGCCAGGAATCCGGCCCGCGGCCGCACGGCCCGAAGGCCCGGCAGCGTGTCGAAAGCCCCGCCTTCGCCGAACACCTCGGATCGGGGCATGAGCGCCGCAATCCCGCAGGCGTGGGCCGGCTGACGGAGGCTGCCGGCCAGATCGTTGCCCACCGCCAGTGGCACCACGCCCGCCGCGACGGCCGCCGCGTCGCCGCCGCTCGAGCCCCCCGGCCCGCGATCGGTCGCGAGCGGGTGGTTCGTGCGGCCGAAGACCGGGTTGTCGGTCTCGTGCAGATACATCGCCTGCGGCACGTTGGCCTTGGCCACGATCACGGCCCCCGCCGTCCGCAGCCGCGTCACGATCTCCGCGTCGGCCCCGTCGATCGCCGCGCTGCGGCGCCGGATGCCCAGCGGCATCCGCAGCCCGCACAACCCAAAACATTCCTTGATGCTTACGGGCACGCCCGCCAACGCGCCGCGGGGCTGCTGCCGATCGACGGCGGCGGCCTCGGCTACCGACTCGGCGAACCGCGGCTGCACCAGCGCATTGAGCCGGGGATGCGCAGCCTCGTGCCGGATCCACGCGGCCGCGTGAACCTCGACGGCCCGCAGCCGACCGGCGGCGACCTCGGTGGCGATCGCAGTGGCGTCGAGTTCTGCGACCGCCGGGGCAGCCCCGGTCACAGACCGGGGAAGCCCGATCCGCCCGCAGCCGGCCGAAGCTCGGTGGCCCAGACCACGTCGTCGTCCACCGCCAGGCCGGTGATCATCACCTCGTCACCGGGAGCCACCGCCGGCTCCGACCGCGTCAGCACCACCATCTCCAGGGCGGGCTTGGTGTCGGTGGCGGCCAGGCTCACCTGCGACCGCCAGTACGGTCCCACGCGCCGGGCCCCGACGAATGTCGCCGACGTCACGATGCCGTCACTCGGCCGCTTGCCGTAGGCGATCCACGACCGTGTCAGACCGGAGAGTTCGGCCAGCAGCTGCGGGTGATCCGCCAAGCCGGTGCGGACCGCGTCGGCCTGCTCGATGGCAGGCTCGAAGGGCCGGCCCGTCTCGGTCGCGAGTCGCTCGAGTGCGGCCAACTCCTCCGCGTAACCTGCGAGCGACTTGTACCACAAGGCCGTCAGTCGCCGGCGGACCGGATCGGAAGGGTCATCAACGGCGGCCACGGCCTCGAGGGCGGCCGTCGCCTCCGCGACGGTCGCACCGAGCTTCTCGAGGTCGAGCGGCTCCGGCTCCGGCGGCGGAGGCGGCTCGACGGGAGCCGGCGGCGGCGTCACGCCGCCTGACTCGTCGAGCAGGTTCATGAGCGGATCGTCCTGCGACTCTCCCGCCCCGGGCGCAGGGGCCGGATCGACGGCCGCGAGATCGGTGGGATCGGGCTCGACCGGCGCGGGCGGCTCCGGCTCGGTCGTCGCCAGATCCCCGGCGCTCGGCAGGGCGGCCTCGCCGTCATCCACGGCGGGCGTACCGACGATGGCATCGAGGCTCGGCGCATTCGGGATCGTGTCCGACCCTGCGGGCCGGAACTTTGCCGGCAGCAGGAACGCAACCGAATCGGGCAGCATCGGGGTCAGGTTGAACGGATCCTTGCCAAAGCCCCAGACCAG
>CAMCPF010000234.1 GCA_945876515.1 Candidatus Kuenenia stuttgartensis | reverse complement strand
CTGGAGGTGCACGTGCAACTGCAGACCAAGACGAAGCTCTTTTGCGGCTGCGTGACCACCTTCGGCGCAGCCCCCAACACACAGGTCTGTCCCACCTGCCTCGGGCTGCCAGGTTCGCTGCCTGTGATGAATCGCCAGGCCTTCGAACTCGCGCTCCGGGCCGCCCTCGCCCTCGACTGCACGATCGCCCCCTCCACCAAGTGGGACCGCAAGAACTACTTCTACCCCGACCTGCCCAAGGGCTATCAGATCAGCCAGTACGACCTGCCCTTTTCTTCGCAGGGGACGCTGGAGGTGGTCGATTCCAAGGGCGCTTTTTCCCGCCGCGTCCGGATCACGCGGGTCCACCTCGAGGAGGACGCCGGCAAGAGCATGCACGACGAGGCGGCCGGCGTGGCCGACACCCGGATCGACCTCAACCGCGCCGGCACGCCCCTCTGCGAGATCGTGAGCGAGCCCGACCTCCGCAGCCCCCAGGAGGCCCGCGCCTGGCTGAACGAGCTGAAACTCCTGCTCGTCTACCTGGGCGTGAGCGACTGCAACATGCAGGAGGGCAGCCTCCGGGTGGACGCCAACGTCAACCTCCATATTCCGCGGCCCGATGGCTCGCTCGCCAAGACGCCGATCGTCGAGATCAAGAACATGAACTCCTTCCGCTCCGTCGAACGGGCCCTCGCCTACGAGGCCGCCCGGCAATGGGAGGAATGGCAGGCCACCGGGGCTGAGCTCGGGACCGCCCCCAAGCAGACCCGCGGCTGGGACGACGCGGCCGGCATCACCCGCGGCCAGCGGCACAAGGAAGAATCGAGCGACTACCGCTACTTCCCGGAGCCGGACCTCGTCCCGGTCACGGTCTCCGCGGAGCAGGTGGCGGCCGTCAAGGCGGTGATGGGGGAGCCTCCAAGCGCGCTCCGCAAGGCGCTTGCGGAGCGCTGGAAGATTTCGGCCTACGACGCCGACGTGCTCGTCAATCAGGGCCGTGACCTCGTCGCCTGGTACGAGGAACTCGCGACACTCGCCGGCGACGGCAAGGCAGCCAGCAACTGGATGCAGCAGGACGTGCTCCGCACGCTCAACGAGCGGGGCCAGACGATCGGGGAGTTTCCACTCGCGCCCGCGAGCGTGGCCGAGATCATCAGCCGGATCGCCAAGGGAGACTTCGACACCAGCCGCGGCCGTGAGATCTTCGCCGAGGTGCTCGCCAGCGGGAAACCGGTGGCCGAGGTGGTGGCCGGGATGGGCATCGCCGCCGTCGGCGACGACGAACTCGAATCGCTGTGCCGCGAACTGCTGGCCGCCAACCCGAAGATCGTGGCCGATGTTCAGGGGGGCAAGGAGCAGGCTGCGGCCGGCCTCATCGGGCAGGCCAAGAAGAAGAACCCGAACGTGAACCCCGCCAAGGTCCGGGAGAAGTGCGTGGAGTTGATCCGTCGCGGCGACGCGTGAGCCTCAGGATTGAGTGCCTACGGTGGTGCGGGCTCAGGCTGGCCCATGCCACCTCGCCGGACGCTTCCTCCGGGCATCCTGCCCTCCGGTCGCTCGGAGGAAACCTCACTCCGCAATCCTTGCTGCGTTCGGTTTCCTACGCCGCTCGATTGGCACGGGCCAGCCGGAGCGGTCCAATGGTGCGATGAAGAGGCCGCTGCATCGCCTAGATAGCCTAGATTTTCAGATTGCCTGTCATGCAAATCATTCGATATGATCGCACGCAATGCAGCTGCCAATCCCACGGATCATCACGCATTCCACCGTACCGCCAACTGAGCTACCACCTCTTCTCATAGTCCACGGCCCACGAGGCGTCGGGAAATCCTATCTCTCCCAGATTCTCTTTCCTGCTCATCGTCGCACATCGCTCAGCCTCCCGACAGAAGCCGCCCGCGCCCACCTGGACCCCGCAGCCTTCCTGGCCGGACTTCCCCCTCCGGTCGTGATCGACGACGTCCACCTCGCCCCGCGGCTGGTGCACCACGTCGCCCGCGAAATCCGGGCTCGGCCATGCCCACCGGCCGGCTACGTGCTCGTCGGCTCTCGCCCGTTGATGCTCGCCGCGGCGGCGGACGAGGCGAGCGAGGGCGGCTCCTTCTGTCTGCGGGTCGACGGCCTGTCGCACGCCGAAATCTCGGCGTCCCGGCCCGACCTGTCGATCTCGCAGCGACTGCTCCGCGGCGGCTTCCCGGCGCTCTACGCCGACCCACAGGCCGATGTCGGGGAGTTCATGCGGCGACTCGTGGCCGATCACCTGGCCCGCGAACTGCCGCTCCAGCTCCGGGTGGACAGCGTCCACGATTTCGAGCGGTTCCTTCGGGCCGCTGCCTGTCGCACGGGCCGGCTGCTCAACAAGGCCGAACTGGCCCGCGAGATCGGCATCGCCGGGTCGACCGCCGCGATCTGGCTCGACACGCTAGCCGAGGCGGGCGTGATCACGCTGGTCCAGCCCTGGCGGCCGCCCCAGGGTAAGCCGCTCGTCAAGGCTCCCAAGCTCTTCTTCCTCGACACGGGCCTCTGCGCCGCGCTGCTCGGGATCCGCGACGAGCAGGATCTCGCTGTCTCGCCTCACGCGGCCGCCCTCTGGGAGACCGCCGTGCACGCTGAACTCCGCCGACTGCTGGCGGCCACGGTGCCCCAGGCCGAGCTCGCCTTCTGGCGCGACCGGACCAAGGAGGTGGATTTCGTGCTGCCTACCCGCCGTGGCCTGGCGCTCGTCGATGCCTCGTGGACCGAGTTTGCGCCGTCGGGCACGGCCGGCCGCCTGCTGCGAATCCGCGACCTGGTCGGGGCAGGGGAGGTGGCGACACTCGCCGTGGTCTGCCGCTCGCCGCACGGCCAGTCACTCCGCCAGCCGGCTGGCCCCGACGTCGAGACGGTGGGCCTCGACGACCTGCCCGCGCTGCTCGGGTAGATTTGCAGCCATGCCCGAGACCGCTCCCCGGATCGTAACGCTCACCACCGACTTCGGCACGGGCAGCAGCTACGTGGCCGAACTGAAGGGACGGCTGCTCCACGCCCGAACGTCAGTCGCGCTCGTGGACATCACCCACGACGTGCTGGCCCACGACGTGCGGGCCGCCGCCTGGCTCGTGGCCCGGGCCTGCCCCGCTTTTCCACCCGGGTCACTCCATCTCATCGTCGTCGATCCGGGCGTGGGCACGGCCCGCAGGGTCGTCTGGGTGAAGGCGGGCGGCCAGGAGTATCTGGCGCCCGACAACGGCGTGCTCTCGCGGGTGCTCGCCACCGCGCCGGCGGAGGGGGCCCGGGTGCTCTCGGTGCCGCCAGCCGCGAGCACGACGTTTCACGGCCGCGACGTGATCGCGCCGGCAGCGGCCGCGCTCGTCGAAGGAACCGCCGCCGAGTTGCTCGGGCCCGACGCCGGCCAGCTCGAGCGGCTGCCCATTCCAGTGCCCCGCGAGACGTCGGCCGGCCTCGAGGGGGAGGTGGTGCACGTGGATACCTTCGGCAACCTGCTCACAAATCTGCCCGCCGACCTGCTCCCCCGGCTGGTCGCAGCCGGCCGGCTCATGGTGGGCGACCGCGTGATCACACGCATCGTGCGCACCTACGGCGAAGCACCCCCGAGCACGGCGGTCGCCCTCGTCGGCTCCCAGGGCGTGATCGAGGCCGCGGTGGTTCAGGGCAGGGCGGATGACGCGTGCGCGGCCCGGATCGGCACGCGGG
Organism: Candidatus Kuenenia stuttgartensis; assembly: GCA_945876515.1. Classification (GTDB taxonomy): domain Bacteria; phylum Planctomycetota; class Planctomycetia; order Pirellulales; family UBA1268; genus QWPN01. Next base: position 1,763 of record CAMCPF010000234.1, on the reverse strand, counting down.
TGGTGCTTCCATGACTCCCCCACCGCATGAACTTGCCCACTGGGATCGCCACCACGTCTGGCACGCCTTCACCCAGATGCAGGAATACGAGCCGCTCCTGATCGAGCGCGGCGACGGCTGCTGGCTCCTCGACACCGATGGCAATCGCTACCTCGACGGTTCGGCGAGCATGTGGTGCAACGTGCACGGCCACCGCCATCCAAGGCTCGACGCGGCGCTCGCCGCCCAAGCTGCGAAGGTCGCCCACACCACGAACCTCGGCCTTTCGAACCCGACCACCGTCGAGTTCGCCCGCCGCCTGGCCGGCGTCGCTCCCCCCGGGCTCGACCGGGTGTTCTTCTCCGACGACGGCTCGACGGCGGTCGAGGCGGCCCTCAAGATGGCCTTCCAGTTCTGGCGGCAGACCGAGCCGGCCCGGCCGAAGAAGACACGCTTCGTCGCCATCGACGAGGCCTACCACGGCGACACGCTCGGCGCCGTGGGCGTGGGCGGCGTGGACCGGTTCACGGCGATGTTCGAGCCGCTCACGTTCGCGCCAATCCGGCTCCGGCCGCCGGGCCTGCCCGACGCCTCCGGCCGCGTGCCCTCGCTCGACGAGTCGCTCGCGGCCCTGGAAACGTCACTCGCCGCCCATGCCCACGAACTCGCAGCCGTGATCATGGAGCCGCTGGTGCAGATGGCCGGTGGGATCATCGTCCATCCGCCGGGCTATCTCCGCGGCGTGCGCGAGCTCACCCGCCGACACGACGTGCTCCTGATCCTCGACGAGGTGGCCACCGGCTTCGGCCGCACCGGCACGATGTTCGCCTGCCAGCAGGAGGATGTCGCCCCCGACTTTCTCTGTCTCGCCAAGGGCCTGACCGCCGGCTATCTCCCGATGGCCGCCACCCTCACCCACGGCTGCATCTGGGACGCCTTCCTGGGCCCCCACGCCGAGCAGCGGGCCTTCTACCACGGGCACACCTACGGCGGGAATCCGCTGGCCGCCGCCGTCGGCCTCGCCTCGCTCGACCTCTTCCGCGACGAGCGGGTGCTCGAGTCGCTGCCCGCCAAGATCGACCGGCTGGCCGCCCATGCCACCAGGCTGGCCGACCTCGACGGCGTAGGCGGGGTGCGGCAATGCGGCCTGGTGCTCGGCATCGAACTGGTGGCCGACAAGGCGACGCGGCGGCCTCACCCCTGGCAGGAGCAGCGGGGCCGGCGGGCCTGCGCCGCCGCCCGCCGGCACGGCGTCCTGCTCCGGCCGCTCGGCGACGTGGTCGTGATCATGCCGCCGCTGTCCGTGACCGACGCCGAACTCGACAAGCTCGCAGCCGCCGCCGAGGCAGGAATCCGCGCAGTGAGCCGCTGACGTGCGTCCTCAAGCCGGACGGCGGTCACTGCACCACGCTCTTGCTGCCCTCGGTCGAGCCGCCGATCGGTGCGCCATCCGGCAGCGGCCGGCCGGCCGTGGGGATGCCCAGGCGATGCAGCTCGGCCCGGATCGCCCGGTAGCCCTCGAAGCTGTCGGGATAGCACCACAGGGTCACGGTCGTGTCGGGCTTCACACCGGAGAGCACGCCGCGAAACCGCGAGGTCGGCCCAAGCGCCTCAGAGACCGGCTCGCCGACCGTCGGCCCCACCGGCCGCACCACCCACTCCCGCGACCGCACCAGCACCTGGCCGCGGGCCCGGTCGATCTTCGTCTCCACGACGTAGTCGAGGTTGAAATCACGGGCCGGACCGACCGTCACGACCCGGGCGGCGAGGTTCGAGAGTGAGTC
>CAMCPF010000233.1 GCA_945876515.1 Candidatus Kuenenia stuttgartensis | reverse complement strand
CACCGCGTCGCGGAGCGGCTCGGCCGCCACGCCCGGCAATGCTGTGATGATGCGGTATCCGGCACCGAGCAGATAGTCACCGGCGTTGAGCGCCGAGGGCAGACCCCGCTCGACGTGGAGCGTCGCCCGACCATAGCGCATCGCGTCGTCGTCCTCGATGTCGTCGTGCACGAGCGAGGCTTTGTGGAAGATCTCGATCGCGATTGCTGCAGCCCGGGCAGCCTCGCGGTCGGTCGGAGGCTCCCGTCGGTCGCCCGCTTCGGCCCGGTCGGCCGCCACCGCGTCGAACGCGGCCAGCGTGATGAACGGCCGGAGAAACTTCCCCCCCCGGGCGAGAAAGTCGGCGGAGAGCGCTGCCGCTGCGTCGAGCGGCGGCAGATCCGCGGCCAATCCTGCGGAACCCGCGCCCAGCAAGCCCGGCATCCCGAGTCGCTCGGCGAGCCCCGCGAGCGCGGGAGGGGTGAACATCTCGGCCGCCTCTCGCAAGAGCGGCAGGTAATCGCCAACCGGCGCCGCTGCGCCTCCGGCCACGCCGAGCAGGCCCAGTGCCCACTCCACGTCGATCGCCTCGGCGGCCAGGGCTGCGGCGCAGGCGCCGGGCCGCTCGCGGCGACCGGTCAGTGGCTCGTAGGGCACGGCCGCCACGGGCAGGGAGAAGGCGGGAAGCATGCCGAACGCCTTCTCCAGATCCCGGAGCCGGGCCACGCCCAGCACGCCGTCGTATTGGCCCGCTAACAGCGAGCCGATCGCCGACACCGCGCGGGACGTCGGTTCGACCGCCCAGCCGCTGTCGCGGGCGGCCGCCCAGATCGTGGCGATCCCGCAGCCGGGGCCACAGGTGCCGGGCACGCCCGCGGCCCGGTGGTCGTCGCCCACGCACAGCGGGCAGTCGGGCAGGAGCAGCAGTTTGCGTCCCGAAGGCAAGGCCGCGAGCCGGCCACGCCAGTATTCGGAGACGAGCGTGACCATCATCCAGCCGACGTGGTCCTGCGATCCGCCTGCCCGCCCGACCAGCAGGGCCGCCTGCTGCCGCAGGCCGGCGGCACTCCGCACCTGCGTCGGCACGCCGTCGGTCCGCCAGGGTGCCACGAGATCAGAAGCCACCGCCCGGAGGCGATCACGCAGGGGCTTGGCCGCGGGGCATGCCAATCGCTCGGTGTCGGTGGGCGGTGCGGGCACTTGCAGGGCAACTCGGTGCACGGGAGGGGTCTCGCCGGAGGCTGCTTGGGGCACCCCTGCGGGATGCCTCGTCGTCTCCAGGAAAACCGCTTTCAGGGCCGATTCCTAACGGAATCGCCCCCGGTGGGAGCCTAACAAAAGGGGCCTGAACCGGGGAGCAGGCTCAGCCGGCGGCGAAAAAGGCGGGGAGGAGCGAATCGACCTGGAGGAGCCCCTGTCTGGTGAGGACGGGCTCGGGCGCGACCCGCTCCAGATGCCCCTCGGCCAGCAGCCGTTCCCAGACGTCGGCCCACTCGGCGAGCGGATCGACCCCGAACTTCTCCCGCAGCCGGGCCACGTCGAGCCGGCCCCGCTTCAGTTGGAGCACGAGTTGCCGTACGAGCAGTTCCCGCCGCGTGGGCGTGAGGCCGCGGTGGATCGGCAGCCGGCCCCCCTCGACGGCCGCGAGGTAGGGCTCCCAGTGGGGCTCGTTCTGGTAGTGCACGCCCGAAAGGTGGCCGAAGCTCGCCACGCCCAGGGCCACGAGATCCGCCCCCTCCCAGAGCATGTCGCGATACTGAAAGCGGACGCGGGCCGGGTCGCGGACGAGCGTGTACCCGCTCGAGACCGAATAGCCCTGTTCCAGGAACCGGTCGAAGGCCCAATCCACCCACTGCCGCTTGGTGGGCCAGTCGGCCACCGGCACCGTGCCGCCGCCGTCCTTGGAGTCGCGGACGAACACCGTGTTGTAGGGCAGTTCCATCTGGTAGATCGTCACGCTGTCGGCTTCGAGCGTGAGCGTCTTCTCGACCGTGGCCTGCCACGACTCGAAGGTCTCCCCCACCATGCCGGCGATCAGATCGACATTCGTGTTGGGGAACTCCGCCGCCTTGATCCAGTCCCAGGCCCGGAGGATCTCGGCCGAGAGGTGGGCCCGCCCGTTGGCCTCGAGCACGCGATCGTCGAAGTTCTCGACGCCCAGCGAGATCCTGGTCATGCCCAGCGCCTTGAGGGCCTTCACCTTCGGCTCCGCGAGCGTGCCGGGCTCGCACTCGAAGGTCACCTCCTCGGCGTCATCCCAGCCGAAGCTCTCGTGGATGCCCGCCACGAGCCGTTCCAGTTGCTTCACCGAGAGGAACGAGGGTGTGCCGCCGCCGAAGTACACGTAGCGGAGCGAACGGCCCGCGACGGCCGGCCGGGCCGCCGCCAGGGCCGCCTCGGCGGCGAGGGCCTGCGAATACCGCTCGACGTCGGCCGCTGCCACGTCGGTGTAGACACGGAAGTAGCAGAACTTGCACCGCTTGCGGCAGAAGGGCACGTGCAGGTAGAGCCCGAGCGCCGCGTCGGTGGCCGGCCGGTCGAAGGCGGCGAGAACCTCCGGCACGGCGTCGGTCGTCCACCGCGAGAAGGGCGGATAGTTGGCGACGAAGTAGGAGCCCGGCTCGGTGGTGTCGCTCATGGTGTCGCTTGGGGGCGGGCGTTCTTGCGAGTCAAACGGTGGGTCGGGGTTGCCCGTGCCATCTCGCCGGACGCTCCCTGCGGGCATCCTGCCCTTCGGTCGCTCGATGCTAGCTCGCTTCGGCATCCTGCCTACGCTCGCTATCAACGCCGCTCGATTGGCACGGGCAACCCCTCGCTGGTCCTAAGGATGCGCTGGTCGATTGCCGAATGCCACTCCGCGTACGAACACGGCCGCCCGGAGGTGCGGCCGGCGGCCGGGGCCGAAGGCCCGCGGGCCGCGAAGCCCGCCGGGGCCATGGATGGCCCGCCGGGCGTAAAGCTAGCGTCCCCGGGCGGCGAGCAGATCGTCGAAGTCTCTCAGGTGATAGCCTACCTTCGTCTTGTCGAGCACGCGGCACAGGCCGCGGAGCGCGACTCCCATGCCGTCGGGGCCGCTCGTGCCGCCGAACTGTCCGCCGCCGCGGACGTGCGGCTCGAGATCGACGAACACGCCCGGAATGCCTCGGCGGGTGAGCTTCTTCGTGAGCGCCGGCAGCATCGTGCCGAGGTCGGCCAAGATTTTCTCGTGGCCGCCGGCCCCGAGGTCAGCCGGCACGAAGTTGGCGAGTTTGTCCTCCTCGACGTGCTTGCCGCGGGCCGCCGCTTTCACCGGCCGATAGTCCTTGATGTGCACCCATCCCAGGCCGGGCTTCATCGCCAACCACTGCTTCCAGACGTCGGCCGTCGAGAAGCCCTGCACGATCAAATTGGCGGCGTCGAACACGAGCACGAGGCCCGGATGGTTCACTCGGCGGTGGATCTCGGCGAGGAGTTGCCCCGTACGGCCGACGAGGTTGGCCTCCACCTCAAGGCCGAAGGTCAGGTCGGAGCGGTGGCACGCTTCCGCGATTCGGCCGATCTGATCGACGGCCTGCTCGAGGTGATCGGCCGGGTCGGCGTCGCGCGGGGGATAAAAGGAGAAGCCGCGGATCAGCTTGGTCTCGAAGGCGTGGGCCAGTTCGCAGGCCTTGGCCACGTCCTTGGCGAGATACTGCTTGAAGGGCACGTAGGCGTTCTTCGTGCCGTCGGGCTTGTCAAGCAGTTTCACCTTACCGATCGGTGAGGCGATCGAAGCAACGTTGAGGCCATACTCGTCCTCGAGGTGTCGGATCTTCTGGATCTCGCCGAGCGTGAGCTTCATCACGTTCTTCACGCCCTTGCCGACGTCGATGTTGCGGAGCGAGTAGTACTCCAGGCCGATCGCGGCCAGGGCCGAGAACTGCTCGACGGCCGTGAGGTGGAAGGCGGCCTCGTCGGCGAGTGCGGAGAGCAAGACCTGGGGGGCGGGCATGGAGGGCTCCTCGGGAACGGGTGGGCGAAACGGCCGCAATCGGCGCTGGAAGATCAGGGAGCAGGGGGCAGATGGTCGCCCGCGGGGTGGGAGACGACGATCCGCGAGCGGATGCCGCCCCGGGGCGTGAACTCGGCCACGAGGGTCATCCGTCGCGGGCTGAGCACCGCCACCAGGTCGTCGAGAATGCGGTTGGTGACGTTCTCGTAGAAGATGCCCTCGTTGCGGAAGGCCTGGAGGTACATTTTGAGGCTCTTGAGCTCGACGCAGATCCGGTCGGGCACATACCGGAAGATGAGCGTGCCGAAGTCGGGCTGGCCGGTCTTCGGACACATGCTCGTGAACTCCGGGCAGATGTGCTCGATCAGATAGTCGCGGGCCGGGAACTGGTTGGCAAAGGTCTCGAGCTGGTCGCGGGAAGGCGGCTGGTGATTCATAGTGGTCGCAAGTGTGCCATGAAGAACGCTCCCACGATAGACACGGCCGCCGCGGCGGGGCAGGGCGGGGCGGCTTCGGGGCCGCGGCGGGCCGTCGTGCTCCTCTCCGGCGGCCTTGATTCCGCCACGGCCGCCGCCTGGGCCCTCGCCGAGGGCTACTCGCTCACGGCCCTTTCGGTCGCCTACGGCCAACGGCATGCCGTCGAGCTCGACGCGGCCCGTGACGTGGCCCGGTCGCTCGGAATCACCGACCACGTGGTGCTCACGGTGGACCTGTCCGCCTTCGGAGGCAGCGCACTCGTCGACCCCTCCGCCACCGTCCCCAAGGACCGCAGCGACGCCGAGATCGCCCACGGCATCCCCAGTACCTACGTGCCCGCGCGGAACACCGTCTTCCTGTCGCTGGCGCTCGCGCTCGCCGAAGCCCGTCTCGCCACTGGGATCGTGCTCGGTGTCAATGCGATCGACTACAGCGGCTATCCCGATTGCCGACCCGAGTATCTGGCCGCCTTCGAGACGCTCGCCGCGCTCGCCACGAAGGCGGGCGTCGAGGGGCACGCCCCGCGGATCCTGGCCCCGCTCGTCTCGCTCTCGAAGGCCGACATCATCCGCCTCGGCCACTCGCTCGGCGTCGATTACGGCCTCACGACGAGCTGCTACGACCCGCTTTCCGGCGGCCGCCCTTGCAGCGCGTGCGACTCGTGCCTGCTGCGGGCGGCGGGCTTCGCGGCGGCTGGGCTCGCCGACCCGCGGGTGGAGCGGTTTGCGACATGATGGTTTGGCCCAAGAGTTCGGCGAGCCTCCGCGTGTGGGCTCGGGGTTGCCGGTCCCTGTCGCCCGGACGCTCACTCCGGGCATCCTGCCCTCCGCTCGCTCGATGCTGGCCTCGCTTCGCCATCCTGGCTTCGCTCGGCCATCAACGCCGGCTCCAGGGAACCGGCAGCCCCTCGCGGCCCAAGGATGCGAGCAAAGAGTTGCCGTGTTTTTACTGGTAGGATTTCGTTGCCGCTGCCCCGGTTGACGACGTGAGGGGCTGCCGATGTCCTCGAGCGAGCTGTGGAAGCGAGCGA
>CAMCPF010000232.1 GCA_945876515.1 Candidatus Kuenenia stuttgartensis | reverse complement strand
CCTCGGCGGTGGCAGTTCCGCCCTGCACGGTGCTGGCGTCGGTCAGGTCGCCATCATTGGTCACATAGTTGTTCACCACGACCGGCTGGGAATAGTCGTAGGGCGTCGATGCGACGACGGCCGCGGGAATCGCGGAGTAGTAGGGGTTGGCGTAGCCGCCACCGCCGTAGCCCCAGCCCCAGCTGCCGAGCGTGGAGGCGAGGCCCCAGGTCGCCGCGCCGACGGCGAACGGAGCCCACCAGCCGCCGTTGGAGCCCCAGTTGCCTCCCCAGCAGCCGTTGTACCAGCCGCCGTAGTGCGGATTGACGTAGCCGGCATTCCATTGGTTTGCCCAGCCGCCATAGCCGCCACCATAGCCATAGCCGCCGCCGTAACCCAAGCCACCACCGTAGCCGTAGCCGCCGAGGCCCCAGCCGCCGCCCACGTTGATGTTGTTGAAGTTGTTGTTGTTACCCCAGTTGCCGCTGCCGATGTTGCCGCTGCCGATCCCACTGCCGATGTTGCCGCTGTTCCAAAAGTTGTTGCCAACGCCGATGCCGGGGCGGTTGCCCCCGATGCCTGGCCGATTGCCACCGTTCCAGGGACGATCACCGTCTCCCCAGGGACGGTTGCCGCCGGTGCCGGGCCGATTCCAGGGACGATTCGCCAGGTCACCCGGTAGAGTGACGGGACGCTCGCCGCCGATCCCGGGCCGCCCGGGTCGATTGCCGCCGCCGATCGGCTGCCCACCGCCGGCCCCGGGACGGTTGCCGCCGCCAGGCCGGTTGGCGAGGTCGCCCGGCAGGGTGACCGGCCGATTCCCGCCCGCTCCGGGGCGGTTGCCGAGATCGCCGGGCAATGTGGTGGGCCGATTCCCCCCAAGGCCCGGCCGATTGCCACCGCCGCCGAGTCCGGGCCGGTCACCGCCGAGTCCGGGCCGATTACCGGCCACGCCCCCAGGCAGTTGCCCTGGTAGCGGCATGGGCCGCTGCACGCTCCCGAGGCCCGGTCGGTCTCCACCAACACCGGCCCCAGGACGATTCAGCATGCCAGGACTGGGGAAGGAGGGCTTCGTCATGGGGCGTTGGGCAAACCCACCACCCAGGCCGCCGCCCTGCCCGGGCAGCGTGGTCGGACGGTTGGTGAGCGGTGGCCGATTCAGGCCCGGCATTGGAGCCGGCTTTGTCGCCAGGCCCGGTTGCGGCCGCATCGAGCCGATGCCCGGTCGTGCGGTCGACCCTCCCGGCCGCAGACCAGGCGTAGGCGCGGGCCGATTCATCCCGCCGGCGGAGGGCAGTGAGGGGCGGCTCGTGGAGCCCAGGCTCGGTCGCGACAGGCTGCCCGGGCCTTGCGCGCCCGGACGGCTGAGGCCACCCGGCATTTGGGGACGTGTCTGCGGCATTTGGGGACGCGTCGCCGGCCGAGTTTGGGCCGTCGGCATTTGGGGACGAGCCTGCGGCATTTGCGGTCGAGCCTGCGGCATTTGCGGTCGCGCCTGCGGCATTTGCGGTCGCGACATCGGTCGCGACTGGGCCGTCGGCATTTGCGGCCGTGACATCCCGCCAGCGGGACGGGCCATGCCACCGGCCGGGCGGGCCATGCCACCAGCCGGGCGACCACCGCCGCCACCTGGGCGAGCTTCCGCCCGCGGCTGCAGCATCCCCAGGGCCACCGCAAACAAGGTAAGCACAACCGCAGCAGGCAGACGCATCACGGATCTCACAGGGTGGACGAAAACGGGGCGGAGGGTTACTTCACCGGTGCCGGGCGGGGCGGCTTTCGGGCGATCGTCATCTCGAAGTCGGGTTCCTCGACATCTCCGACGAACCTGTCGGTACCGCGGACGACGAGGTGATCTGCGTCCTTGACGCCGATCAGGAGCGTCGCCGAACCGGTCGTGCCATCGGGCATGGTTGCTTCCGAGAACACCACCCAGCCCTCGTCGGTGCGGAGCCAGCGGCCCTCAGTGAATCCGCCGTCATCGTCGAAGGTCCAGGATCGCACCTCCCCGCTGACGGGATCCCAGCCGATTCGCTGGGTGCTCTTCGACTCGCCCGCACCAGCGGCCGACATCGTGTAATCACCGAGCAGGAAGTTGCCGTCGTCGCTCCATCGGAACGTGATCTCGGTGCGGCCCTCAGGGCTCTCGTCCACCCAGTCGCCCACGATCCAGGCGGCGCCCTGCAGTGCCTCACGGGGTGTCGGCATGGGATCGTCGGCAAACTCACGGTACGAGGCGATCTGCCAGCGATCACCCTGCTTCGACCGCAACGCCACATACCGCATCTGGGCCGAATCTCCGTCGGCGGTGGTGATCCGTCGCTGTCCCTCCTCGACGGCCAGCGTGTCGCCCACGGGTCGGGCGGAGTCGACCAGCATTTCGAGCGTCGCCTTAGGGAACTTGCTGAAGAAGCCGGTGAAGAGTTCCGTGACGGCGGCCTTGCCGGAATGGACGTTGCCCGCCTCATCGACCAGCTCACCCGTCTCCAGAAACATCCCGCCGAGCGCGGCGGCGTCGCCCGCGTTGAACGCCTTGACAGTGGCCTCCGACTCACGGACGACCGCCTCTTCGAGCGGTGACAGGGCCACCTCCTGGGCGGCCGTCGGCTCCTGGGCGAGCGGCCGCTCCGGGGCTGAGGCCAACAGCAGCGCCGCCGTCGCCGGCAGCAGGAAGTTCACGATCGACTTGATGGTCATGGCACGGATCCTGACGGCTGAAAACACCTTGGACGCTCCGGACGACGAGAGCCTCCACCATAGCGTAGCCGACCTTTGTAAAAATCCGGCCAGACGTGTCTATGCCTTTTCGGTAAAAACGGGAAAACGGGTCCCCAAAAGGGGGCCCGGAGGTTGCGGTTCGCGACTCGCAGCGTCGTGCCCAACGGACTTTCACCGCCCCGCCCCAGCCCCTCTAGGAATCCTCATCATGACCCGCTCGCTCGGCAACATCATCGCCGACTCCCTCGCCGTCTCCCTGAGCTACGGGGAGCGTCTGCTCGCCGGCGTGTCGCGCGAGCGGTTCGCCCGGTTTGCCACACCGGGAGGCAAGGTGGTGGCTTCGAACCACCCGGCCTTCATTTACGGTCACCTCGCGCTCTATGCGCCGAAGGTGCTCCAGCAGATCGGCCATCCTGCGCCGGCGGTGCCAGAGCACTTCGAACTGGACTTCTCGAAAGACGCCGCCTGCCGCGACGATCCCGACGGCGACCTCTATCCGGCCATGGAGGAGGTGCTTTCCTTCTATCGCGAAGGCTACCGGATGGTGACCGGGGGGCTGCGGAGCACGCCCAACGAGGCCTTCGAGGTGCCGAATCCTGCGGAGGGGCGGATGCGGGAGCTGTTCCCCACGATCGGCTCGGTGCAGGCTTTCTATTGCGGTGGCCACATGATGATGCACCTCGGCCAGATGAGCGCCTGGAGAAGGATGGAAGGGCTCGGCTCGGCCTGAGCCGGGCCGCGATGGGCAATGGTCCAGACGTCACCCGGTCGGTAGACTCGCTAGTGGGGCTTCGAGCCCAGTCAGTTTTCGTTCTTTCCAGGAAACTCCTGCCATGGCCGATCTCGCCCACCGTGACCACGAGAGCCCGATCGCGTCGCTGCGGAACTGGTCGTTCGGGATCGGCACGCTGCTCGTGCTGCTCGGGGCCGCCTGCTTCGCCCGGCCGCTCGCTCCCTCGCTGACGGTCAACTTCTTCATCGGCGGGTTGCTCGTGGCGGCGGGCGTGCTGCGGATCGTCTCGGCCTTCGGCACCTACACCTGGAAGGGTTTTTGGCTGGCGCTCCTGTGCGGCGTGCTGTCGGTCGTCTCGGGCACCGCGATGTTGGCCCTGCCGGGAGTGGGCATCGAGGCGTTGGTGGTGTTCCTCGGCCTCCTGATCCTGTTCGAGGCGGCCGCGAAGCTTGCCGCCGCCTTTTCCGTGCCCCGCGACTTTCCTTGGGGCTGGCTGCTCGTCGATGGCCTGATCACGGCCGTGTTGGGGGGCATCCTGTTCACGGCCACGCCCGAGAAGGCACCGCTCTACCTGGGCGTGATCATCGCCGCCCACCTGATCACCAGCGGCGTGATGCTGCTGGGCACCGGCTTCTGGCTCAATCGGGCCGCGAGCGTCCGCGGCTAGCGGGCGGGCGGCGGGCCGTTCCCGGCGGACGGGGGTGGCCCGTCGAAGGTGCCGTCGCGGAAGCTCCGCAGCATCATCCCGATGCCCGCAGCGACCATGCCGAGCATGAGGAGCAGATTGCTCGTCTTCATCTGCATCAGGAACTGGATCCGACTCAGGATCTCGATCACGATGATCGCGAGGCCCACGTAGAAGAGAGCCCAGCCCCACTTGAGTTTGGCGTCGTAAAACAGGATCACGAGGCCGATGAAGATCGGCGCGAAGATGATCCCGGTGCTGGCCGCCGGCATCCCGCCGCCGAACATGCCGCGGTTGAACGCCCCCGAAAAGAACCCGACATCGCGGGTCACCACGTGTACGTTGCTGAGGAAGAACCACAGGCCGGCCCCGGCCAGTACCAGGCCCAAGAAGAAGAGCCAGGTTCCGCCCGGCGTGCCGCCGGCTCCCCGCACGAGGCCTTCATGGAGGCCGCGGACATCGTCGATGTCCCGCTCGAACTCCCGGCGACGTGACTCATTCATGGCGTGCGTACCTCGCGGGTCCGGTGGCAGCGGGCAAGTAAACGCCACTCCGATTGCCAGCATATCACTCGTGCGGCTGATGGGCTCCTGCCGCGACCGGCGATTTGGCACGCCGGTCCTCGAATCCGACGGACCGCCAAAACGCCATGGCATCGGCCCAGTCCGCCCGGCACTCGACCCAGACCTCGTGGGCGGCGAGCCTCGCCGCGCGGCGGCAGGCGTGTGTGACGAGCGCCCGACCCAAGCCCCGCCGACGGGCCGCGGGGTGAACGAGTACCCAGCCGATCGAGTGCCTGAGCCCGTTCGCGGATCGGCCCCGAATTAAGGAAATCAGCCCCATGCCGAACCCGCCGTCATCGTCGGCAGTCGGCACGATCGCGAGCCAGGCCTCGACCAGACGCCCGGGCCGGCTGCGGAGTTCCGCTGCCAGGCCAGGGCCCCGCGGCCGCAACGCGGAGGAGGAGGTGGCCTGCCCCGCTGCTGCTGCGGCGACCGCGTCAGCCAGCCGCGCGATGGGGAGGGCGTCACGATCCGCACAAACGGTCCTCAGCACGAGTCCCGCGGGTGTGGCGGCTCCGGCAAGGGCTCCCGGATGACGGCGACACAGCACGGCGACAGACATGAAACCGGCCTGGGCGGATTTGTGACCTAGATTCGAGAAAACCTAGCAAATGCAGTGAATTGCGGCCGGATTGCGCGGCGAAGATTGAATCCCTCCGGAAAAGAGGCGGAAATCAATCGCGGCGTGGATTTATAAGTCCCAACAGGTGCAGGGAATCTTGCGTGGTTGCGTTTTCCGATCACAATAGCGTGCACGAGGCGAATGCAATCGTGCAAAACCATGACCGACGCACA
>CAMCPF010000231.1 GCA_945876515.1 Candidatus Kuenenia stuttgartensis | reverse complement strand
GTACGCCGCCGCTTCACGAGACGACAAATCCGCGAAGGCCGCCAGCCTGGTCAGATCGAGTCGGGCATTGGCCACCCGGGCGTTGATCGTGCCGTCGTAGACCTCCATGGTCGAACCCGCCCCCCGGCCGCCGGCCACGAGGATGTCGGGCGTCTGGTCGCCGTTGAACCGTGTCGTGCTCACCGCCACGCCGCCTCTGAACGGCGGCAATGAGCGGACGGGCCGGAACGAATCCACGAGCCGCGGCGCCGCGGAGACATCGAACACGTTGACGAGCGCGGCCGCTCCGGGCCCGCTGCCCCGGATGATCTCCGCGCGGCCGTCGTTGTTGAGGTCGGCCACGGCCACCGAGCCCCCGCCGAGCATGTGGCCGGCAAACGCGGCGAAGGCCTTGGAGGGCTGATTGGCCACCGGCTCGGCTGCATTCGGCGTCACCAGGAACACCCGCGTGTTGCGGGCCGCGACCAGGCCGACCGCCACGAGATCCTCGTCGCCGTCGCCGTCGATGTCTCCCACCCCGGGTTCGACACCGCCCATGTAGGTCGGCCCGAATGGGCGGGTGCGGTAGCCGACGAGCTCCGTGCCGTCGATCTCGAACACCCGGATCTCGCCGATCCGGCCCGGCCCCGAGCCAATCACGATCTCGTCGGTACCGTCGGCATCGACGTCACCCACGACCACCCTGGCACCGCCCCGGAAGCGCGGCTCGAACACCCCGAACTGCGACCGGATGGCACCCGTGAACGGATCGATCACGGTGATCCGCGCTCCGGGGCCGCAGTCGGCCTCGGTGGCCGTGACGACCAGCGGCATATCGCCGTCGAGGCTGGCCGGATACCCGGGCGTTGCCGGGGAGTCCGGAGTGCCGGAGGTGTTGCCCGGCACGAAGATCGACCCGGTGCCATTGTCGACGATCGTTCCGGTGCCGGAGGGGCCGAAGCCCCCCGCGTTCGACACCACGAGGATGAACTCCTCGGCGCCCTCGTAGGGGCTGTCGTTGACGATCGCCACCCGCACCCGCAGCGTGGCCGTTTCGCCTGGAGTCCCGTCGCCGTCGGAGGGGATGGCGACGAAGCTCCCCGGCACGTAGGGCACCCAGGCCGTGCCGTTGAAATACTCGAGGCCGGAGGAAGTGTCCGTCCCGATCGTGGCCGTGCCGCTCGGGGCGACCAGCGAGGCGACCCGGGCCGTGAGGGCTGCCACGACGGGCGTGCTCCTCAGGGCAAGTTCGACCAACTGGCCCTCGACGCCCGTCACCGTGAACACGCCGAAGGGCGACCGCTCGTTGACGACGAAGCTGTTCACGGCCAGCGGACGGTCGTCGTCGAGCCGGTCCGGCAGACCGTTGGCGCCCGGAGCGTCGGGCGTGCCGGTGGTGTTCGCGCCGCTGAAGAGATGGCCCGTGGCGTCGTCCCTGATCGTGATCGTGGTGGCCACGCCGCTCGGATTGAGCACGTTCAGCGCCGGCCCCGTGGCGATGTTCACGACCTCGGTCGTCTCATTCAGCATGTCGTTGACGATCGTGACCCGCAGGAGCAGGCCCGTGGCACCGACCGGGATGGTCACGCCCCCGGCGGCGCTCACCCACGCCGAGCCGGTGTAGTACTCGATCACGCTTCCGGTGTCGGTGCCCACGACGCCCGTGCCGTTCGTGAGCGAAGGCGTGAACGTGATCGCCGCCGATGCGGCCTGGCTCAGCGTCAGCCGCACGATGGCGTACTGCGAGGCCTCGTTCACTATCGCGGGGGTGATCGACATCGTCGGGAAACCGATGATCGTCCACGTGCCGATGCTCGTCGGCTGCGACTCGTTGCCAGCCGTGTCCTTCGACGTGATCGAGAGCGGATGCGGGCCGTTGGCGAGCAGGCTCGTCGTCACGCTGTAGGAGCCGTTGGGCTGCACCACGGCCGTCCCCACGGGCACGGCCGTGCCGCTCGAGCGGTCGTAGACCGTGATCGTGCTGCCCGCCTCGGCGCTGCCCGGACCGCCGGTCACCATCAGCGTGGTGTCGCTGGTGATGCGGTCGCCGGGGATGTCGGTGTCCTCGGAGACGGAGCCGAACGTCGGTGCCGAGGGAGCACTGGTGTCGATCGTCCAGGTGCCGATGCTGGTCGACTGCGACTCGTTCCCGGCCGCATCGGTAGCCGTGATCGAGAGCGGATGCTGGCCGTCGGCCAGCACGCTCGTCGTCACGCTGTAGGAGCCGTCGGGCTGCACCAGGGCCGTCCCAACCGCCACGGGCGTGCCGCTGGAGGTGTCGTATACCGTGATCGTGCTGCCCGGATCGGCGCTGCCCGCGTTGCCCGTCACCGTCAGCGTGTTGTCGCTCGTGTTTTTGTCGGTCGGGTTTCCCGTGTCCTGCGAGACGGACCCGAACGAGGGCGCCGCGGGGGCGGCGGTGTCGATCGTCCACGTGCCGATGCTGGTCGACTGCGACTCGTTCCCGGCCGCATCTTTTGCCGGCGTGGGGCTGCCAATGGCCGTGTCAGGCGACGGGGCGGCGCGGTGCTTCGTGGCCGACGGGCCCGTCCTCCAGATCGAGCCCGTTTCCGGCAGCGGGCTGGTGGTGAGCGTGCCCCTGCCCTTCCGGCCCGACCGGCTCGCCTTCAACGAGGAAGGGAGCCGCGTGGCTGCGGCCGACGCCTCGGGCCACGTGACCATCGTGGATATTCCTTCGGCCGCGATCACGATCATGCATCGCTTCGCCGATGGCGTCGCCTGGCTCGGATGGGCCGGCTGGAAGCGGGATGCCCTCGTCGTTCTCAGCGGCAACGCCGTGCATGTGTTCTACAAGACGTGGCAAGACTCGCCCGACGGCGACGCCCCGCCGGAGTGGTCGCTGCGACCGTTGCGGGAGGATGTCCTCGCGATCGCCACCCTGCCGGGCACCGAGGCCGTGCTGAGCGTCGATGATGCCGGCCTGCCGACGACGTGGTCGGTGGGCGGGCTGACCGAAGACGTGCCGTTGATCGGTGCCGCGATCATTCCGTCACGGACCTGGACCCCGGGCTTGATCGGCTGGAAGAGTCGGGGCGTGTGCTTCTTCGCCGAGGGACGCAAGGTGACCGAGGTCGCCCTCCACCACGACATCGAACGCTACACGCTCGCTGCCCCGGCAAAGGCCATCGCCTGGGTTGGCGACTCGCGTTTCATGATGCTCACGGATGAGCCCGGCGCGAAGCCGCGGCTCCTGCTCGCCGACCGCTCGCGACCAGACTGGAGCCGTGAGCTCGACGTCGGCGGAGCGACAATCGACTCGATCAGCCTGCTCGCCGACCGCCAACGGGTCGCCGCCATCACGAGCGACGGCAGCCTGCGGATCTATCGGCTCCCCGAGCGGCCCTGACCGCCGCGAGGCGATCGGGCCCTTCATCCGCACCACGGCCCAAGCCTGTTCCTCTGCGCAGTCGACGTCGCTGCCCTTGTCCTAAGTGGCGTCGAACCACGCACCAAGCTCGACACGGGCGCACTCCGCCGCTAAGCGCGGAACGCCTCGGGGAGCTAGAGCCCAAGCGAGGCCAGTTCGGCCTGCAGCCACGCCGTCCGCTCCTCCTCGCCCCGGGCCACGGCCTCCCATTCCCGACGAATCAGACCGGCGTCGATTTCGTCTCGATTGGCGGCCAGGAGCGTGCGGATGTCTTCCTGATCCTGGGGTCGAAAGGATACCAGTTTGGTGACGATGAGCCCCTCCGGAGCGAGGACTCGCAGCGAGTGGCCGGGAGTCCACGGCAACGACGTTGCGGCGGCCAACGCATGGACATACAGGGGCAGTACGGGCTTCAGCCAATCGATCCGGACCACGCCGAACCGAAAAGCCGTCATGTGATGCTGGACGAACTCACGAATGACCGCGTCCCGGTCCAGCGTGAAGCCGCGGCGGGCAAGTTCGTCGAGTAGGCCGGGCAAGGCAATCTGTGGCACTTCGAGCAGGATGTCGAGGTCCTGGGTGAACCGCGGCCGGCCCCGGAGAATTGTGGCCACGCCACCCAGCACCGCGTATCGGATGCCGCGCGCGTCAAAAACCTCGCCCAGCACCTCGCTGGCCGCGACGAGATCGCCGGCCAGCGGCTCAGGGGTTTCCGCCATGTCGCACCAGGAACTGAGCGATCGCCTCGCGGGCCAAATCCTCCTGCCGCTGGCGGTAGGCCTCCACGAAGGCCCGCTTGGGCGATCGGGCGATCAGAACCGCACCGGCGGCCAACACCGACCGGATCGCCCGCATACGTTCGGCCGGAGTCGCCTCGCGGAATCGGGCAGCCTCCTCCGCCGAAACCTCGGCAGCGGTCGGAAAATGAAGGTCGCCGAGATCCACTGAAACACCTGGAGGCGGACGGATGCGAGCACCAGAATCGACAGTATATCCGCCGTGCGCTCCTTTCTGAGTCCAAGACAGGGAGTCAACGGCCAACACACGTCGTTCTTCACAGCAGGCCCGGCGGGCCACTGGCAGCCGCGCGGCCGGCCTAGGCAATCACGCTATCCACCACCACGCCGGCCACGTCGGTGAGCCGGAAGTCGCGGCCGTTGAACCGGTACGTGAGCCGCTTGTGTTCCATGCCCAGCAGGTGCAGGATCGTGGCGTGGAGGTCGTTCACGCTCACGCGATCGGTCACGGCCTTGAAGCCGAACTCGTCGGTGGCCCCGTGGGAGACGCCCGGCTTCGCTCCGCCGCCGGCCATCCAAACGGTGAAGGCATGCGGATTGTGGTCGCGGCCCGGCTGGGCCCCCTTCTGCGCGATCGGCAGCCGACCGAACTCGCCTCCCCAGATCACGAGCGTCTCGTCGAGCAGGCCGCGGCGGGCCAGATCCTCGAGCAGCCCGGCGATCGGCCGGTCGGTCTCTTTGGCGAACCCGGAGTGGTTGCCGAGGATGTCGGCGTGGCCGTCCCAACTCCGCTGGTTCTCCTCGCCGCCGGAATAGATCTGCACGAACCGCACGCCCCGCTCCACCATCCGCCGGGCGATCAGGCACTGCTTGGCGAAGTGGCCACAGGTCGGGTCGTCGAGGCCGTAGAGATCGTGGGTCTCCTTCGTCTCGCGGGCGAGGTCGAGCGCCTCGGGAGCGGTCATCTGCATCCGGTAGGCGAGTTCGAAGCTCTCGATCCGGGCCTGGAGCGCCGAGTCGGCACCGGCGCCGGCGAGGTGCCGGCCGTTGAGCCGCCGGGCGAGATCGAACTGGGCCCGCTGCTGGGCGTCGGAGAGGGCCTTGTCGCGGATGAGGTTCGGAATCGGCGTGCCGGCCGTGTCGAGGCCCGTGCCCTGGAACACGCCCGGGAGGAAGCCGGCCGACCAGTTGGCCGCGTAGCCCTTGGGAAGCCCCCTGCCCTTCGTGTCATACATCACGACGAACCCCGGCAGGTCGCGGTTTTCGCTCCCCAGGCCGTAGCTCACCCACGAGCCGGTGCAGGGGAAGCCCATCCGCATCACGCCGGTGTTGATCTTGAGCAGGGCCGGGGCGTGGTTGTTGGAGTCGGTCCA
>CAMCPF010000230.1 GCA_945876515.1 Candidatus Kuenenia stuttgartensis | reverse complement strand
ATCCCCAGCTCGAGACCATGCTGGGCATGGGCACCAAGATGATGGGAATGGACCCGCGGAAAGACCTTCACGACGTGACGGTCTACGGCCTCGACACCGACAAGAAGAACGCCGTGATGGTGGTGCACGCCGACGCGAACCGGGCGTTTCTCGAGAAGATGGTCGAGAAGGCCCGCGACCACAAGACGATGAAGCACCGCGACTACACGCTCCACCAGTGGACGCACAGGGGCTGGAAAGGCGGCGACGGCGAGACGGTCGTGGGCGCGTTCTTCAAGGACGACGTGATGGTGTTCGCCCGCTCCGCCGACCGCGTCGAAATGGCGCTCGACGTGCTCGCTGGCAAGGCCGAGTCGGTCGATGGCGACAGCCCTCTGGCCGGCCGCGTGCGACCGGGCTCGATCCTCGTCGGGCGGGCCGTGGCGATCGATCCTGACACGAAGTGCCCCGTGCTGAGGCAGGGTCGCGGCTACCGCGTGGCCATGGGTGAGAACGACGGAATGTCGTTCTACCGGGCCCGGCTCGAGATGGATTCGGAGGAGGCGGCCCGGCAGGCCGAGGCGGTCACCGAGGGCTTCGTGGCCCTGGGCAAGCTCCGGTTCGGTGACGAGGAGCAGGTGATGAAGCTGATCGACGGCGTCGAGACCACCACCAGCGGCTCCACCTCCTCGATCGCCTGGGACGCCAAGGCCGACGACGTCTGGACCGTGGCCGAGAAGATGGCCGAGAAGATGGAAGCCAAGATGGCCGCCCGCCGCCAGCAGTGGGGCGGTCGCAAGAGCGGCTGCGGTGACTGCGGCAAGGACGGCTGTGGGGCTTGCGAGAAGGGCACGTGCCCGATGGACAAGCAGGGCTCCGCCGAAGACGGCGGCAAGGAAGACGGCCGCCGCCCGTTCCGCGAGGACGAATTTTAGGGCTGCAGGGGCATCCATGCCCCCTGCAGCCTTGGCGGCACTCCGGCCTTCGGCCGCTGCCGCCGGCCGCACTGGCTTTACGGCAGCAATGCCATCCCTGGCCATTGCTGCCTTGCCGGGCCTCCGCCCGGCGGCCGCACCTCCGGGCGGCCGTGCTCGTGCGCGTGATGGCGCGCGACGGCCTTTCAGACGAATCCGATCCGAATCCGATCCAAATTCGATTGTCTCTTGCACCATTTGACTGCTCGGGGTTGCCCGTGCCCCGGAGCCGGCGTTGATGGCAAGCGCAGGCAGGATGCCGAAGCGCAGCCAGCATCGAGCGACCGAAGGGCAGGATGCCCGCAGGGAGCGTCCGGGCGACGGGGTCGGGCAATCCCGAGCCTGCGTGACCCACGACGTCAGTTCGACGCGTTGCTCAATCGAGGCTGGTATCATCCGATGAGTGCATGCACATGGCCCAGGGGTCGCGGGATGGCGGTCGATTCCCAGCGCGACGATGTGATGCTCGCCCGGCGGGCGGCCGGTGGGTGCGTGGCGAGTTTTTCGGAGCTCGCCCGTCGCTACCAGGTGCCGGTCGTCCACTATGTGCGGCAGCTCGCGGGCCGTGGCCGTGCAGACGCCGACGACGTGGTGCAGGATGCGTTCTTTCGTGCCTGGCGGCACATCGCCGACTACGACTCCCGGTTCGCGTTCTCCACCTGGCTGTTCACGATCGCCCGCCGCACCTGGCTCAACCAAGCGCGGGCCGCACGGCGGCGGCGGGTGCGGGAGTCGGCCGTGGCCGTGGCGGAAGCCATCGCGGGCGGAGCGGCGGCCGCCGCCATCGCCACCGAGCAGGCGACCCGGCTGTGGCAGGTGGCGAGAGCCGAGCTTTCGGAACGCGAGTTCACCGGCCTCTGGATGCGATATGTGGAAGACAAGCCGGTGGCCGAGATCGCGCTGGTGCTTAACAAGCCGGTAGCGACGGTGAAGGTGATCCTGTTTCGCGCCCGGCGGCGGCTCGAGCCGTTCGTGCGGGATCTGGCCGGGTGGAGCGAGTGAGATGCAAGGGGATGCGATGGGGAGACGAGTGACGTGCCGCGAGCCCGACGGGTTGGCCGAGGTGCTGCGGCGGGAGGCGGCCGGGGAACGGCCGATGTTTTCCGAGGCCCTTCACGGGCGGATCCTGCGGCGGCTGCCCGCGACGCCGGTCGCGGCCGGCGTGATCCAGCCTGCCGAGTCGCGGGGCCAGCAGGCCGGCCGGTCGGCGTGGTGGCAGGCGATCCTGGCGGCTGCCGCGACCGTGCTGGCCGTGGTGGTGACGGCGATCGACTGGGATGAGTCCGAGCCCGCCGGCAGTCAGCTGCTGCCGGTGGCCATCGAGGCGGGTGACCGGGCCGCCGGGAGCGAGGTGGCGGCCCAGGGCGACGCGGCCGCTGCCGCGGAGCTGGGGATCGACGGCGTCCCGACGTTCGACGACCTCGAGGCGGGGGTGCGGGAGGGCGTGTCCACGCTGGCGGCCACGCTCCTGGACGTGCCGGAGTGGAGGATGCTCGCCGACTTTGACGCCGCGGGATTCCTCGGGGCGGACCAAGCCCCATAGCCGCCCCAGGCGGCCGGCCGCGACCGGAGCGATACACTGGAGTGTGGTTCGTTTCGTTTGCAGGCACAGGCGTCTGATGGCGTTGCAGGGACCGAGTGCGTGGTTGGTGGCGGTGGCGGCGGTGGCCGCCGGCAGCCTCGTCGGGGCGGGCGGCGCCGCGCTGCGGGCCACGCTCACGCCCTGGCAGATCGGCGACTTGGCTCCCGTGGTGGGCGAGGTGCCGGCCAGCGCACCGCGGGTGGAGGTGCCGGAGACGCGGCACGAGTTCGGCACGATCGGCACCGGCACCGAGGGCAGCCATCGGTTTGCAATCCGGAACACCGGCGGTGGGCCGCTCACGCTCTCCCGCGGCCACTCGAGCTGCACCTGCACGGTAAGTGACTTCGACGGGTCCGAGTCGGAGTCGGCCGAGGCCACAAAGGTGGTGCCGGCTGGCGAGGAGACGTTCGTGACGGTCACCTGGAAGGGCAAGCCGCCGGGAGGGCCGTTTCGGCAGCAGGTGACCGTGCTGACTGACGACCCGCGGCGGCCCGAGATCGCGCTCGTGGTCGAGGGCACGGTGGTGCCCACCTGGCGGGCGGTGCCGGAGTCGATCGCGTTGGCGAATCTCTCCGCCTCCGGCGGGCAACAGGCCTCGGCCACGATCTACACGTACGGCCCCGAGCCACCGTTGGTAAAGGGGGTGTCCATCGACCATCCCCAGGCTGCCGAGTTTTTCTCCCTTGCCACCGCAGCCCTTTCGGCCGAAGAGATCGCGGCGGAGGCGGGGGCCACTGGTGGCTTCCGGATCGAGGTCGCGATCCGTCCGGGGCTGCCCCTGGGACGGCTCCGGCAGACCATTTCGGCCACGTTCACGATGCCCGAGAAGATCACGGCCGAGGTGCCGCTCGAGGGCACCGTGGGGGGTGATCTTGTGCTGGCGGGGCCCGGATGGGATTCCTCCCGGCAGGCCCTCGTGCTGGGAACGGTTTCCGGCAAGGCGGGCCTGCGGACGCGGATCTTCATCACGGCCAAGGGGCCGCACCGCGACCGGATCCAACCCACCGTGGAGGAGACCGTGCCCCAATCGCTCCAAGTGACGGTCGGCTCGGGCAGCCCGGTGGGCAGCGGAAATGCCGTGCGGATTCCGCTCGAGATCGTGATCCCACCGGGGTCGCGCGGGGCCAACCACATCTGCTCGGAGCAGGGGCCGGCGGGACGGATTGTGCTGGCCACCGGCCACCCGGAATCCCCCACCCTCTCGATCCCCGTCTGCGTCGCCATCGGCCCTTAATCCCGCCCGGAGCCCGCACCCCCGATGATCGCCCGCTCGTTCGCCCTGCCCGCCGTGGTTGTCGGCGGCTGCCTCGTCGCCTGCGTCGCCGCCGCCACGATGCCCGACCGCGGGGTCGGCGTGGCCGACGGCGTGGTCGAGACCTTCCGCGAGCGGAACGGGGCGGTGTTTGGCGACTGGCCGAAGCCCAAGGCAGTGCTCGTGTTCACCGGCGAGCTCGACGGCTACATCGAGCCCTGCGGCTGCACCGGGAAGGAAAACCAGAAGGGCGGCCTGAGCCGGCGGCAGAACTTCCTCCGGGCCTTTCAGGCCGCCGGCTGGGAGGCCGTACCGGTCGATCTCGGCGGCCAGGTAAAGCGGTTCGGCAAGCAGACCGAGGCGAAGTTTCAGTCGATCGTCGACGGCCTCCGGGGCATGAAGTATGCGGCCGTGGGCTTCGGCCCCGGCGACCTGCGGCTACCGGCCGAGGAACTCGTGGCGGCGGTGGCCCCGATCGGCGACGAGCCCACGCCCTACGTCAGCGCGAACGTGGGGCTGCTCGGGCTCGACGCCGGCATCACGCCGCGGTTCCGGGTGGTGGAGGCCGGCGGCCTGAAGATCGGGCTGACCACCGTGCTCGGCGACGCCGAGGCTGCCCAAATCCGCAACGACGACATCGAGGTGGTGCCGGCGGCCAAAGCCCTGGCCCCGGTGGCCGCAGAACTGGCCAAGGCGGGCTGCGATCACCAGGTGCTGCTCTGCTTCGCCAAGCCGGAGGAGACGAAAGCGCTCGCCGCGGCCTTTCCGCAGTTCGACATCGTGGCCACGGCCGGTGGGGCCGACGAGCCTCCGCGCGAGCTGCCCGCGCTGCCCGGCGGGGCGAAGCTCGTGGAACTCGGCCACAAGGGCATGTTCGCCGTGGCCGTGGGCTTCTTCGACGACGCGGCGACGCCCGTCCGCTCGCAGCGGGTCCCGCTCGACGCCCGCTGGGGCGAGGCCTCGGAGATGATCGATCTCTTGGCCACCTACCAGCAGAAGCTCGAGACGCTCGGCCTCGACGGGCTCGGGCTCGCCCCGATCCGCCATCCCTCGGGCCGGCGGTTTGCCGGTAGCGCGGCCTGCGAGGAGTGTCACCAAGAGGCCTACGACGTCTGGAAGGACTCGCCCCACGCCACGGCGCTGACCACGCTGGAGGAGGCGCGGCCGCGCCGCGACGGCGACCCCGAGTGCCTCTCGTGCCACGTCGTGGGCTGGGCGCCGCAGCGGTTCGAGCCCTTCGAGGGGGGCTTCGCCGGGATGGCCAAGACGCCGCACCTCGCCCACCAAGGCTGCGAAAACTGCCACGGCCCGGCCGCCGCCCACACGGCCGTGGAGCGGGGCGACGTGCGGGCGACCGAGACCGAGCGGGACCGGCTCCGGGCCGAACTCGTGCTCTCGATCGCCACGCCGGAGGGCAAGGAGAAGGCGATCAACAACTGCCTTGAGTGCCACGACCTCGACAACAGCCCGAAGTTCGACTTCGACGAATACTGGCCCGCCGTCGAGCACTAGCTTCACGGCTGATCGGCCATCCCTGGCCCGATCAGCCTTGGCGGCCCTCGGGCCTGCGGCCCCGGCCGCCGGCCGCACCTCCGGGCGGCCGTGTTCGTAAGCGGGGTGGCGCGCGGTGCGGGTTCAGACGAATCCGATCCTGTTGGACGCATCTGCTGATAAAAGCCCCCTTGCGCGAGCAAGGGGGAT
>CAMCPF010000229.1 GCA_945876515.1 Candidatus Kuenenia stuttgartensis | reverse complement strand
CTCCGGCCATCCTGGCCTCCGTTCACTCGATGCCAGCTTCGCTTCGGCATCCTGCCTGCGCTCGCTGACAACGCCGGCTCCCGGGCACCGGCAACCCCTCGCAGTCCATCGTTGCGGCGAAGGAATGCGATGGACGTTGCGCTACCGTCCCGCCAGCACCTGACCGAGCGTCTCCTGGAGCACGCTCGCGCTCCGCTTGAGGCCCTGCAGTTCCTTGGGCCAAAGCTCGATTTCGAGCATCTTCTCAGCGCCGCCCCGGCCCACCACCGTGGGCACCGACAGCGCCACGTCCCGCAGGCCGTAGCAGCCCCGCTGGACGGTCGAGACCGGCAGCACCCGCTTGGCGTCGAGCGCGATCGCGTGGACCACCTCGGCGATCGACACGCCCACGGCGAAGCCGGCGCCAGTCTTCTTCTTGATCATCTCCGCGCCGCTCGTCTTCGCCCGCTGGAAGACCTCTTCGCCGAGTTTGGGGCTGAAGCCGGGATACTTTTCGAGCGGCAGCCCCGCGACGCTGGCGCTGCTCCACACTGGCACCATGCTGTCGCCGTGCTCGCCCAGGATCATCGCCTGGAGTTGGGTGGCCGGGGCCGAGAGCCGCATCGCCAAGAGGCTCCGAAACCGGAGCGTGTCGAGCAGCGTGCCCAGGCCGATCACCCGGCCCGCCGGCAGCCCGAGTTCCTTCTCCGCCAGGTAGGTGAGGATGTCGACCGGGTTCGAGACCACGAGCACGGTCGCGTCGGGCCGCATCCCGTTGGCCTTGATCGAGCCGAGGATCGACGTGAAGAGCTCGACGTTCCGGTTGATCAGCGCCAGCCGGCTCTCGTCGGGCTTCCGCCGCAGACCGGCCGTGATGCAGATCACGTCGGCGTCGGCGAGCGTGTCGTAGCCCCCTGCGTGAATCACCTGATCGGCGATCGCCGCCGTGCCATGGAGCATGTCGAGGGCCTGGCCGTCGGCCAGGTCCGCGTTGGCGTCCACGATCACGATTTCGTGGACGAGCCCCCCGAGCTGCAGGGCGAAGCCCGCCGAGCTGCCCACGATCCCGCCGCCGCCGATGATGCCGACCTTCATGACGTTCTCCCGTTTTGATGCCGCACTCAGGCGGCCGAAATGCCCAGTTGCCGGCAGACCTGCTCGGTCACCACCTTCACGAGCGCCTCCTGATCGATGCCGGCCGGCAGAATCGCCCGGGCGGCGTTCTCCGGATCGGCGCCCATCGGGGGCGGGGCGTCGAAGGCGCTGCGAGTGACGCCGGTTTGGCCCCAGCTGGAGCGAAACACGTCGTTGGCACAAATGTCGCAGTTCTGCATCTCCGGCTCGAGCCGGGGATCGGTGTAGCCCCACTTCTGCTTCAGGTCGAGCAGTTCCTTCGTCTCCTGCTTGGTCAGGTAGGTGACGCGGCCGAGGTCCTTGGAGAGCATCAGGATCCGGCAGTAGGCGTCGAGGATCTCGGTCCACCAGTAGGCCTTCTCGACCGTCTCACCGAAGCTAACCGTGCCGTGGTTCGCCAGAATCACCACGTTCGAGCTCTTCACGAACGGCTTGACCGTGTCGGCGAACTTCTGCCCGCCGGGGGTCTCGTAGCGGGTGATCGGCACGTCACCGAGAAACACCTCGACCTCCGGCAGCACGCACTGCGGGATCGGCTCGCGGGCCACCGCGAAGGCCGTCGCGTGCGGCGGGTGGCAGTGGACCACCGAGCGGATCTCGGGCCGCTCCTTCATGATCGTCAGGTGCAAGAGCACCTCGCTCGACCGCTTGCGGTTGCCGCCGATCTGATTGCCCTCCATGTCCACGATGCACAGGTCCGAGGGCTTCATGAAGCCCTTGGAGATCATGGTCGGCGTGCAGAGCACCTCGTTGGGGCCCAGGCGATACGAGATGTTGCCGTCGTTGCCGGCGGCGAAGCCCTTGTTGTAGATCCGGCGGCCGATGTCGCAGATCTCCTCCTTGAGCTGGGCGAGCGTCTTCTGCGGCGCGGCGGCCGCGGCGGGCTGGTAGGCCATGATGCTTCTCCTTCGGTGGGGCTGGGGGTGTGCTTGGGGCGTTTCGTTGAGTGGCTGGTGGTCTGGCTGGCGTCCGCCGTGCGGCGCTTCCTATCGATTCTTGCCCACTTTTCCGGTCACGGTCGGATGTCCGATCATTCCGTGCGTGACGGTCATGACGGTCCTCCGGTGATGTCGAGGCGGTCGAGCAGGGCGGCGACGTAGGCATCCACCGGCTTGTCGGCCGGCCGGAACGGCTGGGCGGCCTCTCCGCCCTCGCTGAAGGCGACGAGTTGCCCCTCCCCTGCTCCGAGGTCGTCCCAGGCCACGAGCGGCTCGGCCGAGCCGTCGCCGGCGGCGAGGTCGGCCGCGGCCAGCGGGACGACCAGCCGGAACACGCCGCCGCGAACGGCCGCATGGGGCTCGACGAGCGTCACCGTGCCGATGGTCTCACCGATTCTCATTGGTCACCTCGGTCTCGGCTTGGACGGCTCGGCACTCACGTGACGTGACGTCCTGCGTGGCGAGGGGCTGCCCGTGCCGCCTCGCCGGACGTTCGCTTCGGGCATCCTGCCCTCCGCTCTCTCCGTGCCAGCTTCGCTTCGGCATCCGGCCTCCGCTCGCTGCCACGGCCGTCTCGGCTGGCACGGCCAGCCCCTCGCGGAGAGCGACCGGAGCAGGCACAGCCATGTGGCGGGCTGCTCGCTCGCGAGGCCCCATTGAGCGTCGTGACTTCATCTCAATGTCCTTTGCAGCCGCAGCCGGCGGGGCGGGCGGCGAGGGGGGCCGGGATCTCCGTCGCCGGTCGGGTGGCCAGCTCGATGGCCATCCGGCTGAGCGCCGCGGCCGGGAACGTTGCGGGATCCACGACGAGCAGATTGGCGGCGCACTCGGCTGCCGCCGCCGCAAGCGATGCCGGGTCGCGGCCCGTCACGGCCCGCAGCGACGCCGAGCGGTTGGCGAGCACGCAGGCCACGGCCGGCTTGCCCGTAAGCAGAATGCCCCGGGCGCCGTCGCGGGAGGCGTGCAGGGCGAGCGCGGTCGTCACGTCGGCCAGGCCGGTGGCGGGCAACTGCGCGGCGGCCGGCACCGCCCTCGCGATCGCCGCCGCGCGGGCCGCGGGATCACTGCTGCACTCGGCGTGGGCCACGACGAAGGGCAGCCTCACCGCAACCGGCCCGCTGCCCGCAGCTGCCAGCCGGTCGATCGTGAGTCCCTGGTCACGGGCGTACTCGCGCGCCGAGGGCGTGATCACCGCGGTGACATCCACCGTCACGCGGCCCGTGCCCGTCGGGAGTTTCTCGAGCATGGCAAGGGAAATCACGCGGCCCGGGAGCGAGACGCCGCCCACTGCCGGCGTTGGTGTCGCGGCCGGGGTGGAAGCCCGGGAGGCGGCGGACGGGGGCGCTGGCAGGTCGCTCTTCACCACCGGGCCAATCCGGCGCAGCACCTCCGCCACGATGGCGCGGACGGCCTCGGGGTCGATGGTGGCGGTGTTGGCGGGGGATGTTGCGGACATCAGACGTGAAGGAGCCCGGGTCAGGTGGTGGTCAGGGATCAACGAGTCCGATCGTGCCCCAGCGGGCGGGCGTGGTGTCGCTCTTCAGGATGTCGCGGAGCATGCGACCGTCGCTGGTGATCACCACCAGATCGCCGGCCGCGGCCGAGAGCGTGTCGATCACGAGCTGCGGGTCGCCGTCGGGCGTCGTGCGGTCGGCCATGAGAGGTTGCCCCACGAGCAGCCGTGCGCCCGCCAGCGACGGGTGTTTCACCGTCGCCGTCGCCGTACCAATGATCCGGGCGAGTTGCATGGGATGGATTGAAACCAGCAGGGGTCAGAAGGCGTCGGGGCTACCCAGGATCCGCAGGTCGTCCACGAGGGTGCAGCGTCGCTGGCGGGTGAAGGTCAGGGGTGTGGTCACGCCCTCGCCGGTGGGCGTGGCGATCGAGAACGAGAGATACCCCTCGCCGCCGAGGCCGAGGCCCGCCACGCTGGGGCCGTTCTTCACGAACAGCGTGGTGTCGAGCAGCCGGCCCATCCGGGTCATCGCCCGGACATCGTTCGAGTGGATGATCGCCGTGTGCCGGAAGCCGTGCTCGCTCTCGTGGGCCCGCTGAATCGCCTCGTCGACGTCGCGGCACCGCACGAATGGGAGAAAGGGCATCATCTGCTCCACCGGCACGAACGGGTTGTCGACGTCGGTCTCGCCGAACACGAGCTCGAGCCCGTCGTGGCCGGCCGCCCCGGCTGCCCGGGCGAGCAGCGAGGCGTCCTGGCCACGCAGGTCCTTGCAGGGCACCTGATGCCGATGGCCGCCCTCGCCCGTCCAGACGATCGCCCGCTTGGTGAGCGCATCGACCTGGCTTGCAGAAAGCCGCAGCCCGCCGGCTCGCTCCATCGCCGCCATCATCTGGTCGAACACCGCCGCCACCACGAACACCTGCTTCTCGCCGATGCAGAGCAGGTTGTTGTCGTAGGCGGCCCCCTGAATGATCGAGCGGGCGGCCCGGTCGAGGTCGGCCGTGGCGTCCACTACCACCGGCGGATTACCGGGGCCGGCTACGATCGCCCGCTTGCTCGACTGGAGCGCCGCCCGGGCCACAGCTGGCCCGCCCGTGACGCAGATCAGCTTCACGCCCCGATGGTTGAACAGCTCCCCTGCGCTTTCGAGCGTCGGCTCGGCCACCAGCGAGATCAGGTTGTCGATGCCCAGGTCGCGGTGGATCGCGGCGTTGAACCTCCGCACGCCTTCGGCGGCCACTTTCCGGCCGCTGGGATGCGGGTTGACCACCACGGTGTTGCCCGAAGCGATCATGTTGATCGCGTTGCAGGCGATCGTGGGGAGCGAGTGCGTGACCGGCGTGATGGCCGCGATCGGGCCGAACGGGGCGTGCTCGATCACGGCCAGGCCGTGGTCGCCGCTGAACACCTCGCTGGTCATGAACTCGACGCCCGGCACCTTCTCACCGAGGACCTTCAGCTTCTCGATCTTGTGCTGGAGCCGGCCGATCTTGGTCTCGGCGAACTCCATTCGGCCGAGCTCTTCGGCGTCTTCGATGGCGATCCGGCGGATGTGGGCGATCGCCCGGCGGCGGCCCTCCACGCCGAGCGACTCAAGCTGCTCGAAGGCCGCCTGGGCGGCCGCCACGGCGTCGTTCACGCTGGCAAAGATCCCGTGGGCGGCCGAATGTCGTCCGGGGCCGGCTCCAGCGGACGGCTGCGCCGCCGCTGAGCCTTCGGACCCGGGGTGGTGTGGTGCGCGGGGAGCGGCGTGTGAAGCGCGGCCGTTAACGCCCTGCTGGCCGTTGGTGATCTGGCCATCGGCGATTTGGGCGATCACTTGGCGGACGATCGCGGCGATGTCGGGGGCGGTGGGGGTGCTCATGGTCGGAAAGAGTTCCTCGAAAGCGATCCTGAAGGGGGCGATTACGTCCGCTTGAAAACGTCCTGGCCGTCCACGCGGACGGTGTCGACGAGGCCGATCACCACCGCGTCGATCGGCAGGGTCTTGGTC
>CAMCPF010000228.1 GCA_945876515.1 Candidatus Kuenenia stuttgartensis | reverse complement strand
CGGAGGCTGAAAAATCACCTCCAGACTATGGCTTGAATCACCGGTGCCGGCAACGTTTTGGCGTTGGCTGTATCGATTCCGCGGGCCATTCCGGCTGCGGCCGGCGGCAGACTGGAGAACCCGTAAGTTTCGCCCCCCCAGGCCACCGGTCCATCACGTCCTGGCCTGCCCTTCACTGGGGGGCAGCGGCGTGCCGGAGGATGAACTCCACCACCGGGGTCGGGTCGTCGAGCCCATGCGGGTGGTGGCCGCACCCGGGCTTGTGGATCACCTCGATCGTGCCGCCGAGCTCGCGATACCGCCGCTCCACGATCTCGGCGTTCTCCGCCGGCGGTACGACGTCGTCGGCGTCGCCCACGACGTGGATCAGCGCCACTCCAGCCCTGGCCAGCGGCGCGAGCGCGTCAACGGGATTGCCCCGGTAGGCAAGCGCCGCGGCCTCGTCGGGAAAGCCATACGCGGCGAGGCAGGCTTTCCAGTCGCCCGGGCTGCCCTTGCCCTTCCCCTTCCCGCCGGGCCAGCTCTTGAAGTCGCAGACGCCGGCATCGCCGTAGATGACCGCCACGTGCTCGGGATGCTCCGCGGCATAGCGGTGGGCATAGAGCCCGCCGCGACTGATGCCGATGAGCGCCGCCTTCGGGGCCAGCCCCCGCCGCACGAGCTCGTCGTGAAACGCCGCGAGCTTCGCCACCGCGGCGGGGCTGCCGAAGGTGTTGCCCACGTCGAGGAAGGCATGATGGAAGCCCTTCGCCACGAGTTGCGGCGCGGCGCACCGCGCCGTGAACGCGTCGGGGAACATCAGACACCACGACCACGGATTTCCGGGCAGCGGCTCCTCGGGCTCGACGACCCAGGCCGATCGGCCGCCGAACTGGAACTTGTGCCGCTTGGCACCGTGCCACTCGTCGATGGTCTCACCGGGAAACGCGAGGTCGGGCCTCGTGGCCGCGACCGTCGGCTCCGCGGCCGGGAGCAGTGCCGCGGCGAGCGTGATCAGGGTCGTGAGGATGGCGGTTCGCATGGGAGGCTTTCTGTGGGGTTGGGACGCGGCTGGGCCTGGTGAAGTGGGTCGGGGTTGCCCATGCCATCTCGCCGGACGCTCCCTTTGGGCATCCTGCCCTCCGGTCGCTCGGAGGAAACCTCGCTGCGCAATCCTTGCTTCGCTCGGTTTCCTACGCCGCTCGATTGGCATGGGCAACCCCTCGCGTCTTGTGTCGGTTCCGCGAGATCAGGCCAGGCCTAGTGCATTGTCCCGTGGAGTGTGCCCTTCACGGCCTCACCCGCAGCAGTCTTCACGTTCCACTCGACGGAGTAGCACCATGTCGGCGCGAAGTCGGGCATGGCGAGCGACACGCTCCGGCCGTCGCTCGAGAGCGTGGCCGCCGTCACCCGTAGATCCCGCTCGTCGAGGTGGTCGGAGCCGTATCGCTTGGTCCGCTTCAGATTCCAGGCCCGCACCGTCCAGTTCTCCAGGTCGCTCGCCGCGGCGGCTTCGAGCGGCGTGGCGAACTCGAGGTCGAGCTTCCCCGGCTCGGCGTGCAGGCCCACCGGGATCGTCAGCGGCCCCTCCGTCCTTCGCACCCGAAAGAAGCCGCCGGGATGCTGGCGGTTGCCCGCCCAGGCGTAGAGCCCGCACGCGTAGAGCTGTTCGTCGGCGGGATTGAACCGGCCCCGCATGATGCCGGTGGGCAGGTCGCGGATCGGCAGGGCCACCATGCCCCCTTGCACCACGCCCGCTTGGCCCTTCTCGCCCGCCGCCGGCTCGGTCAGCACGAGGTGCACCCGACCTTCGCCGTAGGAAAGTTCGAGCAGCCCGCCGTCGAGCGGCGACCACTTTTGGCTTTTCACCCGCAGCAGTTCGGCCGGCGAGCGGTCGAAGGCGTTGGTAATCCAGAAGGCAGGCGGTGTCATGGCGGCGTCGCTTTCGTCGGTCACGTCGTGGTAGCCGAACATGTTGCCGTAGAAGCCGCCGGGCCGGACGTGGTTGATCCGGTTCTTGGGGTTCCAGTGGCCCTCCTGGTCGGTCACCCAGAACGTGCCGTCGGCCTCCACGCAGACGCCGTTGGCCGCCCGGAAGCCCGTAGCCACGATTTCAGTGGCCGCGCCGTCGGGCGTCACCTTGAGTAGCGTGCCGTGATGGGGCACGACCGCCGTCAGGGCGTGGCGGGCACTCTTGGCGTAATACAGATTGCCGGCCGCGTCGCTCTCCAGGCCCATCGCGAACTCGTGGACGTGCTCCGTCACCTGGTGGTCGTCGTTGAAGGTGTCGTAGCGGTCGGTCATGCCGTCGCCGTCGAGATCCACGAGCTTTACGATCCGGTCGCGGCAGCCGACGTGGATCACGCCGCCGATCACCTTCACTCCCAAGGGCTGAAAGAGGCCCGAGGCGATCCGCCGCCAGGCGAGCGTGCCAGCGGGCGAACTGATGCCCCGCACCTTCCAGACGTCGCCATCCCAGGAGCAGATCACCGCCTCGTCGGGCCCGAGGAAATCGATTCCTGAGAATCGCACCTGGGCGTTCCAGGGATTGGCCTCGGGCGCTGCGAGCACGTCCACGGCGAAGGGGCCGTTGTCGTTACCGATGGCGACCCGCGTCTCGATCGTCGCATCCCAGAGCCGTGGGGCCGGCTGGTCCGCGATGACCTTGCAGGGAACCGGCAAGGCAGCCGCGTGCGTCGCAAGGGCCGCCATGTCGGCCGCCGCGACCGCCACCGCCACGTCGAGTGGCGCGTCGCCCGCGGGTACCACGAGATCGATGTGGCCATCACGCGCCACGACCTTCGGGCCGCCGGCCGCGGCCGACTCACCGCCCACGATCGCTGCGGCCGCCGGCTCCGCCGCCAGCCTCACGACCAGTTCTCGCGGTCGCGGCCCTAACGAAAACGCTCGCACGATCACCGGCACCTCCCTGCCCTCGACAATCAGGGGCCGCCCGAGCGAAGGCGTTTCGAGGACAGGCGTAGTTCCCACGCGATAATCCAGCACGACGCCGCTCCGCGGCTCGGCGGCCGTGCCCCCACGGCCCACGTGGTGCAGCGACTTGAACCGCACGTGCGTGCGGGGCAGCGGGCCGAAGGGCCGCTTGTCGCGCCCCAGGGGCCGCGGGTCGGTGAACGTGCCCGTCTCCGGCTCGCCCCAGCCCGGCATCGTGGGCAGCGCCGCCTGCACGTCGCCCGCGACCCGCGGATGAGCCCCGTGCCGCCCGTCGAAGTTGATCCCGGCCCAGTCGATGAATCGCTCGCCCGTCCAAAACGCCGCGGCCCGCAGCGTGTCGAGCTCATACAGGATCCAGGCACGGCCGCGGCCCACGCCGCCGGGGCCGTCGTCGAGCCTCACCGCCAGCCCCTTGCGGGCGATGTTCTCGCCCCCCTTCCCCACCTCGAACGTGCCAGCCAGAAAAGGGCCGTAGTCATGCAGCCGCCAAGGCTCGATCTGCGACGGTTCCGGCCCGCGGGTCGTGCCGCGAGGTAGGGAAGCGAGGTAGGCCGGTGTGACGGCCGTGTACCAGCGGGCGTTGCGGTCCTTGAGGAACGTCTCGCGGAGATAGTGAATCACGTCGTACTTCTGGCTCGGCACCATCCACGGCTGCGCGACCATCATGCCGTTGCCATGGGTGAGCGTGCGGTAGATCGCATAGGGATCGCTGCCCGCCTTGAAGACGCCTTCCGCAAACCGCGGCGCCGTCGGCAGCGAGCCCGGCGCATCGAGCGTGCCATGGCAGTTGGCACAGACGCGATTGAAGATCGCCTCGCCCCGCTCGAGGGCCGCCTCTGACTTCGCCGGGTCGCTCCAGTCGGCGATGAAGGCTGCGTGATCGACTTCGGTCTCGTAGGCCGCGGGCGACTGGGCCGCGAGCAGGAGCGGATCGGGCGCGAGCTCGGCCGCGCGGGCCGGCCCACCCTCTGCCACGGCGGCGAGATAGGCCATGAGATCCAGAAACTGCTGCCGATCAGCTAGCAGGTTGGCCAGGCCCGCGGGCATCAGCGACACGCTCGCGGGCACCCGCTCATCGATCGCCGCGATCGGGATCACGACCTCGCGACCGCCAGCGGCCGCGTCCAGGAGCACGATCTCCTCGGCCGTCTCCCGGGCGAGGAGCCCGGTGACGCTCTTGCCCTCGTCGGTCAGGATCGTCATCCCGCGATAGGCAGGCCGCACCACCGCCGACGGGTCGAGCACCGAGGCGACGAGATGTGTGACGAGCTGCTCGCGAGCTACGCCCTCGGGCATGGCCGCCAAGTTGGGGCCGAGCGGCGACCGCCCCTCGCCCACGAGGTGGCACTGCGTGCAAGCCAGTTGCCGGGCGTGAAACAGGTTTGCTCCGCGGGCCGGATCGCCCTCGCGGACCACGGCCGCGGCAAGCGCCGCAGCATCCTCGGCGGCGAGCGTCTCTGCGAGCCCGAGTTCAGCCCCCCACGCGACGGGTCCTGCCGAGAGCAGCCCGGCGACGACGAACAGCGATCGAGTCAGTCGATGCAGGAAGCCGATCACGCTGGACACCCGCCCCGGGGGGATGAACGACCGCCGTTCACGGCTGACAATCCGCGAAACCATCGTCGGCCGCACGCGGTGCAACGCCGTATCGTAGCGTGTAAACTCGGAGGTGCGGGGTTTCGGTCCCTCCACCCCTCGTGCCCAGGCGACGCTTCCAGCCATGATCCGCGTGCTGCCGCTCTCTGCCTGGCTCGGCCTGCTGCTCACGCTCCCGGCGGCGGCGTCGGCCGCCGAGTCGAGCGATGCCGCCCGCGCGGCCTATGCCTCGGCCGCCGCCCTGCAGAACCGCGAGGCCTGGGACCTCGCCGCGGAGGAGTGGGCCGCGTTTCTCAAGGCCCACCCCGCCGATCCGCTGGCCTCGAAGGGCCGCTTTTACCTTGCGATCTGCCAGCTCAAAGAGGACGACTGGCCTGCCGCGCAGCAGACCCTCCGCGACGTGATCACGAGCAAGGCCGACGCCGACACGCTGGCGCTCGCCCGCCTGGAGCTTGGCCGTGGGCTGTACCGCGCCGCCCAGAAAAAACCCGACCCGCCGGCCTTCGCCGCCGCCGCCGCCGCGCTGCGGGAGTTCACGACCGCGAGCCCCGCCCACCCGCAGGCGGCCGAGGCCGCCCATCTGACGGGCGAGGCGCTCTGGCAGGCCGGTCAACGCGACGAGGCGATCGCCGCCTGGCAGGCGTTCCTCCGAGACCATTCCAACGCCGCGAAGACTCCCGACGTGCTCTATGCGCTGGGCGTGGGCCTGGCCGAGCAGAAGAAGTTCGCCGAGGCGGCGCCCGTGCTGGAGCGGTTCGCCAAGGAACACGCTTCCCATCGGTTGGCCGACGACGTCGCCCTCTGGCGGGCCGACGTGGCGACCGCGCTCAGCCGCCCCGCGGACGTGGAGCGGATCGTGACGCCGCTGGCCGCCGGCACGGGCCCCCGTGCCGCCGACGCGCTCGATCGCCTCGCCGACGCCCGCTGGGCACAGAAGAACTGGGCGGGCGCGGCGGAGTCATACGCCAAACTCGCCGCG
>CAMCPF010000227.1 GCA_945876515.1 Candidatus Kuenenia stuttgartensis | reverse complement strand
CGCCGCGCCGCCGAGCGACAGCCCGGAGCGGGCCAGGAACGTGCGGCGGTGAAGCGCGGTTAGGTCAGTCATGGGTCATCGTGGGTTGAGGCGACGCTAGGCGTGGCTCGGGTTTGCCCCTGCCATCTCGCCGGACGCTCCCTGCGGGCATCCTGCCCTCCGGTCGCTCGGAGGAAACCTTGCTTCGCAATCCTTGCTGCGCTCGGTTTCCAACGCCGTCTCGATTGGCACGGGCAACCCCTCGCGGGACTATCAACAGTTCTGTTTGTAACCATGCTCAATACCTTCCGATCGCTTCGTGGAGGTTGAGCACGGCGCGGGCGGTGGCGGTCCAGGCGGCGAGCTCCACGTCGTCGAGCGACATGTCGCGGGGGGCGAGGCCCACGGCGAGCAGGGCGCGGGCGGCCGCGTGGTCGGCGGCGTACTCGACGCGGCGGCGGGCGAGCAGATCCGCCACGAGCTTTTGCTCCTTGGAATCCGGGCGGCGGGAGACGGCGTGTCGCCAGAGGGCGTCGATTCGGGCCGGGTCGTCGCCGGCCCCCTTGAGCACCCGCTCGGCGAGGGCGCGGGCTGCCTCGACGAACGTCGGGTCGTTCAGGAGCACGAGCGCGGCCTTGGGGGTGTTCGACCGGGGCCGCGTGGCCGTGCACTCCTCGCGGGTGGGCGCGTCGAAGGCCAAGAGCTGTGGGTGGAGAAACATCCGCTGCCAGTGCACATACAGGCCACGCCGCCACTGGCGGGCATCGGTGTCGGCCTGGTAGTCCCGCTGCGGGAAGTTCAAGTGCCGGTAGTAGCCGGCCGGCTGGTAGGGGTGCACGCTCGCACCGCCGAGCTGCTCGACCAACAGGCCGCTCGCGAGGAGCGCCGCGTCGCGGACGCCCTCGGCTGGATATCGCCAGCGGCCCTGCCGCGCGAGCAGCCGGTTGTCGGGATCGCGGGCGAGCAACTCGGGCGACGCCTCCGACGACTGCATGTAGGCCCGACTGGTCACGATCGTGCGGAGGAGTTTCCGCACGTCCCAGTCGGCGGCGAACTCGAGTGCGAGCCGGTCGAGTAGTTCAGGGTGGTCGGGGGGCTCGCCCTGGCCACCGAAGTCGCCGGCGCTGCGGCACAGCCCCGCGCCGAAGAACAGCGCCCACAGCCGGTTGGCCGTGACCCGCGCGGTGAGTTCGCCTGCGCCGCCGTCGGCCACCGGCTTGACGAGCCAGCGGGCCAGGTCGGCGCGGGTGGCCCGGGCGTCGGTGGCGAGCGTGCCCAGGAAGGCGGGGATTGCCGGCGTGACGACCTCGCCCGATTCATCCATCCAGTTGCCGCGGGGCAGGATCCGAACGGGGCGTGGCTCATGAAGAGCCTGCGTGACCATCAGTGAGCGCGTGAGCTGCTTCCGCTCGGCCTCGAGCGCCGCGAGCCGCTTCCGCTGGGCGATGACCTCCGGCGGCTCGGGGGCCGGGGTGGGCTCGGCAGCGGGTTCGCCCCCCGCCTGGGAATCATTTCTTGGCTTGCCTGCCGGCTTGCCATCCTTCACACCGGCGGCGGCGGGCTTCACGGGGGGCTTTTTTTCGGGCTTGCCGTCTGGCTTCGGCGGCAGGCTCGACCGTAGGGCGGCGATCTCCGAGTCGAGCGCGGCGGCCCGCTCGCGGTCGAAGGGGCCCACCATCGGCAGCTCCGGCAGCCGCGTGGTCGGCAACGCGTTGGGCGCGCCGCCGAAGCCGGCCTTGCCCATGTGCTTCTCGTCGTCGATGTCGGCGAAGAAACTGCCCAGCGCGTGGAAGTCGCGGGCCGTGTAGGGGTCGTATTTATGGTCGTGGCACTGGGCGCAGCCGACGGTCGCCCCCATCCACACGCCCGACACGTTTCGGATCCGGTCGGCCTGGTAGATCGCGCGATACTCCTTGACCTGCAGCCCGCCTTCGTGCGTCGTCTGTAGGAGCCGGTTGTAGGCCGCCGCCAAGACGCGGTCGTCGGGATGCTCGCCGGGGAGAGGCTCGACTAGGTCGCCGGCCAACTGCAGGATCGTGAACCGGTCGAAGGGCACGTTCGCCAGGAAGGCGGCGATCACCCAGTCGCGATAGGGCGAGGCACTGTGGGTCTGATCGCCGTGGTAGCCCACCGTGTCGGCATAGCGGACGAGGTCGAGCCACCAGGCCGCCATCCGCTCGGCGTGCCGGGGCGAGGCGAGCAGCCGGTCTATCAATAACATGTAGGAGTCGGGCCGGGTGTCCGCGAGGTAGGCATCGACCTCGGCAGGCGTCGGCGGCAGGCCGGTGAGGTCGAAGGTGACGCGACGGATGAGCGTGATCTTGTCGGCGTCGGGTGCCGGGGTGAGCCCCTCGGCTTCGAGCCGGGCGAGCACGAATCGGTCGATCCATGAGCGGGCCCAGGCCTGATCCTTGACCGCGGGATCGGGATGGGGCGTCGGTGGCACGTAGGCCCAGTGGGCCGCATAAGGGGCCCCGGCTGAGATCCACCGCTCGAGCAGGTCCTTCTGGGCGGCTGAGAGCACGTGATTGCTCTCGGGCGGCGGCATCACGATGTCGGCGTCGGTCGCGTGGAGCCGCGTCACGAGTTCGCTCTCGGCCGGTTTGCCCGGCACGATCGCGGTCAGGCCACTCTCGAGTTCGCTCGTGGCCGCGGCCCGGTCGTCGAGCCGCAGGCCCCCGCGGCGGTCATGCTCGTCGGGCCCGTGGCAGGCGAAGCAGTTCCGCGACAGGATCGGGCGGATCTCGCGGTTGAAGTCGGGCGCTTCGCCCGCTGCCGCGAACCGACTGACCCCAACGAACGCGGCGACAACGACCGCCCCTATGAATCGTCGAGGGGACACCCGTGGCGATCGAGCCGGCCTTGCTGGCGAGCGAAGCCAGGGATGGCGAAGCGAAGCCAGCATGGAGTGAGCGGAGGCCAGGATGGCCGCAGCGAACGTCCGGCGAGATGGCACGGGTGGCCCCGGTTCCATTCGCGACTAGCCACAGCGGTTGACGAAAGTATAGCCCGTCCCGCAGCCCGAGCCACGCCGCGGACCGCTCGTTGACGGCCTCTGGCCGCGAACGTAGATTCGCCACGGTTTCCCACGGATTTCCCCGCCGTCCGGCGGCCGTTTCCTCGCTGAAAGGTGTCAACGAAGCCCATGGCCAAGTCGTCCAGCAAAAAGTCCTCCTCCCGTAAGTCCGTAGGCAAGGATTCGTCGGGGTCCAAGGGGGGGCGGCTGATCTATTCCTTCGGCGAGAAGAAGTGCGACGGCGACGGCACGATGAAGTCCCTGCTGGGCGGCAAGGGGGCCAACCTCGCGCAGATGACGAAGATCGGCCTGCCCGTGCCCCCTGGCTTCACGATCACGACGGCCGTCTGCATCGATTACTACAAGCACGGCAAGAAGTTCCCCAAGGGCCTCGAGGAGGCCGTGCATGCCGCGATGAAGCTGATCGAGAAGGAGACGGGCAAGAAGTTTGGCGATCCCGACAACGCCCTGCTGGTGAGCGTGCGATCGGGAGCCCGCGACAGCATGCCGGGCATGATGGACACGATCCTGAACCTCGGCCTCAACGACGAGACCGTGAAGGGGCTGGCCGAGGCCACCGGCAACCCCCGCTTCGCCTATGACTCCTACCGCCGCTTCATCCAGATGTATGGCGACGTGGTGATGGGCGTGCAAAAGCGGCACGAGAACGAGCACGAGCCGTTCGAGGAGGTGATGGAGGGCCTCAAGCACCAACTCGGCATCCACAACGACACCGACCTCACCGAGTCGCACCTCCGCGAGTTGATCAGCCGCTATCTTCGGCTGATCAAGGAGCGTACGGGCAAGACCTTCCCCCAGGATCCGTTCGAGCAGCTGATGGGCTCGGTCGGGGCCGTGTTCGGTAGCTGGATGAACGAGCGGGCGATCCTCTATCGCCGCAAGTACAAGATCCCCGACGAGTGGGGCACGGCCGTCAACGTCCAGAGCATGGTGTTCGGCAACATGGGCGACGACTGCGCCACCGGCGTGGCCTTCACCCGCGACCCCGCCACCGGCGAAGACGTCTTCTACGGCGAGTATCTCGTCAACGCCCAGGGCGAGGACGTCGTGGCCGGCGTGCGGACGCCGCTGCCGGTCGCCGAGATGAAGCACGACGCGATGTTCGCCGGCACCTACAAGCAGCTGGAGAAGGTGCGGCAGACGCTCGAAAAGAAGTTCGGTGACGTCCAGGACTTCGAGTTCACCGTCGAGAAGAAGAAGCTGTACATGCTGCAGACACGGAACGGCAAGCGGACGGCGCTGGCTTACGTGAAGATCGCCCACGACATGGTCAAGCAGAAGCTAATGACCCCGCGGCACGCGATCCTCTCGGCCGACCCCGACGCCCTGTCGCAGCTCCTGGCCCCGATCTTCGACCGCAAGGCCTACGAGGCGGCCAAGAAGGAAGGCCGGCTCCTGACCACGGGCCTGCCGGCCGGCCCCGGCGCCGCCACCGGCGAGCTCGTGTTCACCGCGGCCAAGGCCGAGGAACTGGCCCACAAGGGCAAGAAGGTGGTGCTGGCCCGGGTCGAGACTTCCCCGGAGGATCTCCGCGGCATGATCGCCGCCGAGGGCATCCTCACCAGCCGCGGCGGAGTCTCGAGCCACGCGGCCCTCGTGGCCCGGCAGATGGGCAAGGTCTGCGTGGCGGGCGCCGGCGCGATCGTGATCGACTATGCCAAGGGCACGCTCAGCTGCTCGGGCAAGACTCTGAAAGAGGGCGACGCGATCTCGATCAACGGCTCGACCGGCGAGGTCTTCGCCGGGGCGATCGCCACGGCCGACAGCGAGCTCAAGCAGGTGCTGATCGCCGAGACGATGAAGCCGGCCGATTCGCAGGTCTTTCAGTACTACGACTTCATCATGAAGCTGGCCGACAAGCACCGGCAGCTCGGCCTGCGGACCAACGCCGACACCCCCGAGCAGGTCCGCCATGCGATCGCCTTCGGCGCCGAGGGCATCGGCCTGACGCGGACGGAGCACATGTTCTTCGAGGGCGACCGGATCGATGCGATGCGGGAGATGATTCTCGCGGAGACGGAGGAATCCCGCCGCGAGGCGCTCTCCAAGCTCCTGCCCTATCAGCGGGAGGACTTCGAGGGCATCTTCCGGGCCCTCGAAGGCCGGCCGGCCACGATCCGGTTCCTCGACCCGCCGCTGCACGAGTTCGTGCCCCACGACGAGCAGGCCCAGGCTGACCTGGCCAAGAAACTCGGCTTGTCGCTCGAGACGGTGAAGGCCCGCGTGGCTGCCCTCCACGAGTTCAACCCGATGCTCGGCCACCGCGGCTGCCGCCTCGGCATCAGCTACCCCGAGATCTCCGAGATGCAGGCCCGGGCCGTGTTCGAGGCTGCCGCCAAGGTGCAGAAGGAAGGGGGCCGTGTCCGCCCCGAGATCATGATTCCGCTGGTGGGCTTCAAGAAGGAACTCGACAACCAGGTGGCGATCGTCCACCGGGTCGCCGAGCAGGTGCAGAAGGAGACGGGTCAGAAGATCAAGTATCTCGTGGGCACGATGATCGAGATCCCGCG
>CAMCPF010000226.1 GCA_945876515.1 Candidatus Kuenenia stuttgartensis | reverse complement strand
CTGGGGGTGGCCCCGGTGGCAAAGCCGCTCACGATCGTGGTCGATTTCTCGAGCCCCAACGTCGCCAAGCCGATGCACGTGGGCCACATCCGCTCGACCGTGATCGGCGATGCCCTGGCCCGGATCCTGCGGTTCCGCGGCCACACGGTGATCACCGACAACCACCTCGGCGACTGGGGCACGCAGTTCGGGATGATCCTCTGGGGCTGGAAGCACTGCCGCGACGACGCGGCCTTCGCCGCCGACCCCACGGCCGAGCTCGGTCGGCTCTACCGGCTCGTCCGCAAGGTGGCCGACGCCAAGCCCGAAGAGCTCGCCGCCGACCCCGAGGCCGCCGCCCTGGCCGCGAAATACCCAGGCGCCGGCCGCGAGGTGCTCGCCGAGACTGCCAAGCTCCACGAGGGGGATCCGGAGAACCGGGCCTTGTGGGAGCAGTTCATGCCCGTCTGCCGGGCCGAGATCGACCGCCTCTATGCCCGGCTCCATGTGAGCTTCGACCACTGGCTCGGCGAGAGCTTCTTTCAGCCGCTCTTGGCCCCGACCGTGGACGACCTCGTGGGCCGGGGGATCGCGAAGGAGAGCCGGGGGGCGATCGGCGTGTTTCTCGGCGGAGAGGATGCCCCGCCGCTCTTGATCCGCAAGGCCGACGGCGCCTTCCTCTACGCGACCACCGACCTGGCCACGATCCGCTGGCGGCTGGAACACTGGCGGCCCGACCGGATCCTGTACGTGGTGGACCATCGCCAGAGCGGCCACTTCGAGCAGGTGTTCGCGACGGCCCGGCTGTCGGGGCTGCCGGGGATCGAGGGCGTCGAACTCGTCCATGTGGGCTTCGGCACGGTGCTCGGCGAGGACGGCCGCCCCTTCAAGACCCGGGCCGGCGACACCGTGGGGCTCGAGGCGCTGCTCGACGAGGGGGTGGAGCGGGCGGCCAAGGTCGTGGCTGAGGCGGGCCGCGGCGAGATGGACGAGGCCACGCGGCGGCAGGTGGCCGAGACCGTCGGCATCGGGGCGATCAAATACGCCGACCTCTCGCAAAACCGGACCACCGACTACGTGTTCAGCTTCGACAAGATGCTCCAGCTCACGGGCAACACGGCGGCCTACATGCAATACGCCGTGGCCCGGGTGGAGGGGATCTGCGCGAAGGGAAGCGTCGATCGCTCGGCCCTGCGGACGGCCCGACCGGTGCTCCTCGCGGCCCCGCAGGAGCGGGCGTTGGCCCTGGGGCTCGTGCGGTTTGCCGAAGTGCTCGAAGACGTCGAGGGCGACAACCGGCCCAACCTCCTGACCGCCTGGCTCTACGACCTCGCCGGCCGCTACTCGACCTTCTACGACGCGCTGCCCGTCCTCAAGGCCGAGGGGGACACCTGCGCGAGCCGCCTGGCGCTTTGCGACCTCACCGGCCGGGTGCTCCGCCAGGGCCTCGACCTGCTCGGCATCGGCACCGTGGAGCGGATGTGATGGCTGGCTCGCTCGACACGATCCGCAACATCGGCATCGTCGCCCACATCGACGCGGGCAAGACGACGCTCACCGAGCGGATGCTGTTTTATTCGAAGGCCAGCCACCGGCTCGGCGAGGTGGATCAGGGCACGACCGTCACCGACTTCGATCCGGAGGAGCAGGAGCGCGGGATCACGATCTACTCGGCCGCCGTCTCCTTCCGTTGGGCCGACGTGTCGGTGAACCTGATCGACACCCCCGGCCACGTCGATTTCACGGCCGAGGTGGAGCGGAGCCTGCGGGTGCTCGACGGGGCGGTCGTGGTGTTCAGCGCCCGCGAGGGGGTCGAGGCCCAGAGCGAGACGGTCTGGCGGCAGGCCGACAAATACGGCGTTCCCCGGCTGGCCCTGATCAACAAGCTCGACCGCGAAGGGGCCGACTTTTTCGGCACCGTCAAGCAGATCGAGCAGCGGCTGGGGGCCAAGCCGCTGGTGCTGCAGGTGCCGGTGGGGATGGGGCCGCCGCACGTCAAAGACCCGTTCCGAGGCCTCGTGGATCTCGTGACGATGGAGCTGCTGATCTTCCCGGCCAAGGAGGAGGCGCTCGCCCCCGGCTCCGGGGGCGGGCAAGTGACCCGCGGGCCGATCCCACCGGAGGTGGCCGACCTGGCCGCGGAGTGGCGGGAGCACCTGGTCTCGACGCTGTTCGACTACTCCGACGAGGTCGCCGAGCTGGCCCTGGCCGAGGCGCCCTTGCCGCCGGCACTCATGCGGAAGGTGATCCGGCAGGCTACGATCGCCCGGCTGGTGGTGCCCGTCTTCGGCGGCTCGGCGCTCGACTGCATCGGCGTGCAGCCGGTGCTCGACGGCGTGGCCGCCTACCTGCCGAGCCCGGCCGACGTGCCACCGGTGGAGGGGCTCGACCCCGCGGCCAAGACCCCGACT
The DNA here is from genome assembly GCA_945876515.1 of Candidatus Kuenenia stuttgartensis. Taxonomy (GTDB): domain Bacteria; phylum Planctomycetota; class Planctomycetia; order Pirellulales; family UBA1268; genus QWPN01. The sequence continues at coordinate 3,138 of CAMCPF010000226.1, read as the reverse complement.
ACGATCACTCGCCCCGCCGATCCCAAGGCCCCGTTCTGCGGGCTGGTGTTCAAGATTCTCGCGGAAAAACACGGCGATCTGGCCTTCCTGCGGGTCTATTCGGGCACGCTCAAGGCGGGCAGCCGGGCCTGGAATCCGCTCCAGCAGAAGAAGGAAAACATCGCCCAACTCTGGCACGTGCAGGCCGACCGCCGCGAGCAGGTGCCCGAGGCGAAGGCGGGCGACATCGTGGGGGTGATCGGGCCGCGGGCGAGCGTGACCGGCGACACGCTTTGCGATGCGGCCGCGCCGATCGTGCTCGAGACGATCACCTTCCCCGAGACGGTGATCTCGATGGCGATCGAGCCCGAGACCAGCCTCGAGCGAAAGAAGCTCTCCGAGGCCCTGGAGATGATGAAGCGGCAGGACCCGACCTTCCGGGCGCTCGAGAGCGAGGAGACCGGACAGACCTTGATCTCGGGGATGGGCGAGCTGCATCTGGAGGTGATCCGGCATCGTCTGGAGCGGGATTTCAAGCTCAAGTGCCGCGTCCACAAGCCGCGGGTGAGCTACAAGGAGACCCTCGAACGGGCCGCCACGGCCGTGGGCGAGTCGAATCGCCAGGTGGCCGGGCAGACCCTCGTGGCCACGGTCACCGTCCGCGGCGAGCCGACGGGCGAGCAGACGCCGGTCACGGTGGAGCAGGGCTGGTTTCCGGAGAGCGAGGCCCTGGCGGCGATCGCCGCCACGATGACCGAGGCGGTCCGCGAGAGCGCGGAGCGGGGGGGCGGCAAGGGGTGCCCGCTCTGGGGCGTGCGGATCGTGGTGCTCGAGAGCCCGATCCCGGAGCCGCTGCCGGGCGACGTGGCGATCCGGATCGCGGCGGCCGACGCGATCGACAACCTGCTCAAGGCGGCCGGCTCCGTGCTCCTGGAGCCCGTGATGAAGGTGGAGGTGACCGTGCCCGAAGACCACCTCGGCGACGTGATCAACGACCTCCAGCAGCGGCGGGCGATCATCACGGCCACGGAGATCCGCGGCGGGGCGACCGTGCTCACTGCCGAGGCCCCGCTGGCGAGCATGTTCGGCTATTCGGCGGCCGTCCGGAGCGTGAGCCAGGGCCGCGCCAGCTTCACGATGGCTCCGCTCAAATACGGCCCGGCGCCCGCGGAAACGGCTGACGCGTATATGTGACGCTGGTGGCAATGCCTCTGGCTACACGCCCGCCGGCCGCACTGGCTTTACGGCAGCAATGCCATCCCTGGCCATTGCTGCCTTGCCGGGCCTCCGCCCGGCGGCCGCACCTCCAGGCGGCCGTGCTCGTACGCGTTCTGGCGCGCGGCGTTCGTTGAGACGAATCTGCTGCGGATTGCCGAAAGGGCACCGTCCCCTGTGCACCGTTGGACGGCTCGGGGTTGCCCGTGTCGCGGAGCCGGCGTTGCTGGCCGAGCGCAGGCAGGATGCCGAAGCGAGGCCAGCATCGAGCGAGCGAAGGGCAGGATGCCCGTAGCGAGCGTCCGGCGATGGGACACGGGCAACCCCGAGCCTGCGGCACCCACGACGCAGGGAGCGGCGGGCGAGATGGCACGGACAGCCCCGAGCCCACGTCTCCCAGCGGGCTGTTTTTCGCCGCGAGCCGTTTCTTGCGGGGTCATTGACAGCCCCTCGCAGGGTCCTTACAGTTCGTGACTCGCCCGTTGCGGCATCCGCGTTCCCTCGAACGTGGGGGATGTCGCCGGGAGGCGTGCGTTTCGCAAGCCTGCGTCGGAGGATCACTCGATCCGCCCGATGATCGATTTGTCCGAGGAGCGTTGTCACGTGGCTGGTCCGACCCAAGAAATCATCCGCATTCGCATGGAGGCCTACGACCATGCCGTGCTCGACCAGAGCGCGGCGGAGATCGTGGACACGGCCAAGCGGACCAACTCCGAGGTGCACGGGCCGATCCCGCTGCCCACCCGGATCGAGCGGTACACGGTGCTCTCGAGCCCCCACATCGACAAGAAGGCTCGGCAGCAGTACGAGATTCGGACCCACAAGCGGGTGATCGACATCATTCAGGCGACCGCCAAGACGATCGAGGCGCTCAACAAACTGAGCCTGCCGGCGGGAGTCGACATCAAGATCAAGGCCTCCTCGCGGTAATGCCGCGGGCAGGAAAGACGGAGACGAGAGGAACCTCAAGGAACACGGGAGCTTCGACGAACGGCATGCTTGGAAGGCGTCGCGGGTAAGGCCCGGCCAACAGTTGCCCCTTGCGGGTGACGGGTCTGGGTGCTCCCCGAGCCAACGGCTTCGAGCGTGAGTGCGGCCATGCTTCAGGGCTTCGGGCCCTGGGGTGAAGGCCTGTGTCGGCGATGCAACCGCGACATCAATCATGGCTACCAACTCGAACGCCGCCGCGTCCGCTTCCGCCAGCCGCCTCGACAAGCCGGGCCGGCCCGGGCTGCTCGGCCGCAAGGTCGGCATGACGCAGATTTTCGACGCTGATTCGGGCGTCGTGGTGCCGGTCACTGTGATCGAGGCCGGTCCCTGTCCGGTCACTTTCGTGCGGACGCCCGAGCGTGATGGCTATGCCGCCGTGCAGATTGGCTTCGCCAACAAGCCCCGGCGGCTGGCCAGTCGCTCGGTTCGCGGGCAGGTTGCCAAGCTCGACGGCCGGCGGGCCAAACGGCGGGCGGAGGCTGGGGTGGCGACGCTGCCCAAGGCCGACTGCGAGCCGCAGCGGTTCGTGCGGGAACTTCGGGGCGTGTATGAAGGCGTCGAGGTCGGGCAGGCGCTCACCGTCGACGTCTTCGAGGGCGTCGAGTTCGTGGACGTCATCGGCGTCACCAAGGGTCGTGGCACCGCGGGCGTCATGAAGCGGCATGGCTTCAAGGGGCAGCGGGCCACGCACGGCGTCAAGAAGGTGCATCGTCACCAGGGTGGCACCGGGCAAAACACCTCGCCGGGTCGCGTCTTCAAGGGCAAGCGAATGGCCGGCCGCTATGGAAACGAGCGGTCCACAATGCGAAACGTGAAGCTTGTCCGGCTCGACAAGGATGCCAATCTCCTGCTGGTGCGGGGGGCGGTGCCCGGGCCGAACGGGGCGTTCGTGACCGTGCTTAAGACCAACAAGATCAAGCGGGTCGGCGTCGCGGCACCGACCGGCAAGAAGAA
>CAMCPF010000225.1 GCA_945876515.1 Candidatus Kuenenia stuttgartensis | reverse complement strand
GAGCAGGCTGCCCCGGAGCTGCTCGCAGGCGACCCAGGCCACCGTCGCCGCGGGCACCAGCGGCCAGCCCCAGCGGTGCACCAGCCGTCGGGCGGCCCACAGGAAAAGCGGCAGGTAGCAGGCGAGGTAGGCCGAGAGCAACAGCCAACCGATCGCGGTGGCCGGATGCGGCAGCCGCAGCCAGTGGATGGCCGGCAGCCAATACGCCAGTCCGCCGCACCAGGCCGCGAGGAACGGCCGCCGCAGCAGAAGCGCTGGCCGCATGATGACGGCCAGCCACGGCAGCGGCGCCAGCCAGGCCAGAGGCCAGAGGTCGCAGGGAGGCTGCGCGAGCACCATCGTCAGGCCGCCTCCGACGAGCAGCCACCAGGCCGCGGCCACCGACGGGCCGGATGCCGCTCCCACGGCCAGCGTCCCGACCGCGCCGGTCATCCGGATGCCTCGTTCACGGGCCGGGCCGAGCCGGCGTCGGAGCGCGGCAGCTCGAACTCGGCGACGGTCGCGCCGGCCGAAACGACCTCGTCCTCGTCCACCAACTGGGCGGCAAGCCGGCCGCTTACGGGCGCCTCGAGGTCGATCGTCACGCCACCGGCCACGAGCTCCAGCACCCGGTCACCGGCGAGCACCGGCGCGCCGGGCGGCACCAGCCACAGCGACACCAGCACCGGCGTGGCCCCGAGTCCGAACTCGGGCCCGACCAGCGCGACCCGCTGCGATTGCGGTCGAGCCATCGCGTCACCGCTGCTCGCGAAGCCAGGCCAGCACGACGCGGCCCACCGCCTCGAGCGACTCCGCCGAACACTGCTCGGGCGTGTCGCGGGTCGTATGCCAGGCCGGATAGTCGAAGTCGATGATGTCGCAGGTCGGGATCCGGCCGATGTTTCGCAGGGGGACGTGATCGTCCTCCACCTCGTGCAGCGGCCGGGGCACGAACTGGCGAACGCCGAGGCGGGAGGCCACGCCCCAGATCTCGTCCACGATCGGCCGCGTATCGGGCCAGGAGACGCTCTTCAGTTCCTGCCAGATCGCCAGGTCGCGGTCGGCCACCATGTCGACGAGCACGCCGGCGCGGTAAACCGGCCCCTCCCCCTTCCGCCGGGCGGCGGCGTACTGCCGGGCGAAGTAGGTCGATCCGAGGAAGTAGGGATCCCGCGGGCCGACCACATACTCCTCCGCGTCAAAGAGCACGAAATCGACACCCGGGCCGGACACCGCCCCCATGAATCGGCCCAGCTCCATCAACAGGGCGACGCCGCTGGCGCCGTCGTTGGCCCCGAGAAACACCCCGCGCGGATCGACGGGGTCGCGATCGGGAAAGGGCCGCGTGTCGTAATGGGCCCCGATCAGGATTCGCTCGGTCCGGTCGGGATGCCAGGTGACCAGCAGGTTCTCCATGTGGACCGGCTCCCCGGTGCGGCGATCGCGGATGCGGAACGCCTGGCCCGTGACGGTGGCCCCGGCGGCCCGAAAATGTTCGACCGCGAGCGCCCGCTGCCGCCGCATTCCCTCCGAGCCGCTCGGTCGCGGCCCGAGCCTGCAGATCGCCTCGAGATGGGCGAAGGCCGACTGGCCGGAGAACTCCGGCGGCTCCACCGATCGGACCGTCCCCGAAAGGGCGGCCAGAAGCGACGCGGTCAGGAGCAAGCGGAACGGCACGGGTCACCGGCGGCGGGGGCGAGCGGGCCCGAGGCGACCCGTCACGGCAGTGTATGCCGGAAGACACCCGCCCCGGATGGCCACTTTCCCGGGGCGGGTACACTTCGCTTCCGGCCGGGCGATCGGGCCGCGGGCCGACCAGCTCCACCAACGCTTCACCTTCATGGGCTCCCCTGCTCCTCGTGCGCGACCGCCGGCTCGCCGCGGGTACATGCCGGCAGCGGTGCTCGCGGCCCTGGCGACGCTTGCGGCCGCGACCCCGCCGGCCACCATCGCCGGCGGCGGCCCCGAAAACCTGTTCGTGGTGGTCAACTCGACCAGCAGCGACAGCATCGCCGTGGCCAACGCCTTCGTGGCCGCCCGGGGCATCCCGCCGATCAACGTGTTCATGCTGCCCTGGGCCGGCAGCAAGGAGAGCACCACGATCGGCCGGTTTCGCGACGAGATCCTGACGCCGATCCTCAGGGGCATCGACGCCCGCCGGCTCGCGCCCCAGATCGACTGCATCGTCTACTCGGCCGACTTCCCCTGGCGAATCGACTACGCCGAGGCCCTCCCCCCGGAACTCGCCGCGAAGGATACGTTTCCATCGGGATCGCTCACGGGGATGACGACGCTTTACGGCGCCATCGCCAGTGGCACGCCGGCCTGGCTCGATCCGGAGAGCAACGACTACTACCGCCGCCCGGGGCCGGACGGCGTGCCACCAGATTCCGTCGGCTTCCGGGGCTGGTATGGCTGGGGCGACGACGGGCGGCTGCTCGAGGCCGGCGGCAACCGCTATCTGCTCTCCGTGATGCTCGGCGTGACGGCGGGGCGGGGCAACACGGTCCGCGAGGTGGCGGCCTCTCTCGCGCGGGCCGCCGCCGCCGACGGCAGCAAGCCCAAGGGCACGATCTACCTGATGACCAACGCCGACGTTCGCACGACCACCCGCTCCGGTGCCTTCCCCGCGGTCGTCAAGGCGCTCGCCGGGCTGGGCGTGAAGGCGGAGATCGCCTCGGGCACGCTCCCGCAGGGCAAGCGGGACGTGGCCGGCCTGATGACCGGCACGCCGTCGTTCGACTGGCCCGCCAGCGGCAGCACGATCCTGCCAGGCGCGATCTGCGAGAACCTCACGAGTTTCGGCGGGATCTTCACCCCCTCCGCCGGGCAGACCCCGCTCTCCGAGTTTCTCCGGGCGGGTGCGGCCGGCTCGAGCGGCACGGTGATCGAGCCCTATTCGATCCAGGCGAAGTTTCCCCACCCGGCGATCCACGTCCACTATTGCCGCGGCGCGAGCCTCGCGGAGGCCTTCTACCAGTCGGTCAGCGCCCCCTATCAACTGCTGGTGGTGGGTGATCCGCTCTGCCAACCCTGGGCGGTGATCCCGCAGGTGACGGCGCGGCTCAGCGGCGATAGCGGCGGCCCGCTCGGCCCCGGCGCCGTCCTTTCAGGGAGCGTCACGATCCAGCCCGACGCCACGCTCGCCGGAGGCTCGGCGGATAGCTTCGAACTGTTCGTCGACGGCCTGCGGGTGGCCGCCTGCGGCCCGGGCGGCCGGCTCCCGCTCGACACGGGCACGCTCGCCGACGGTCATCACGAACTCCGCGTGATCGCAATCGCGGCCACACCCCTGGAAACCCAGGGACGGACTGTGATCCCGGTGGTGTTCGCCAACCATGGGCGGACGCTCGCGATGGCCGTCGCGCCGCAGCGGGTGGCGTTGGACGGCAGCGTGCGGGTGACGCTCGAAGGGGAGAACCTCGACGGCGTGCTCGTGTTCGCCACCGGACGCGTGCTCGGACGACTGCAGGCGGGGACGGGCTCGATCGACGTCCCGGCGGCGATGCTCGGCCGCGGCCGAGTGACGCTCCATGCCACGGGCCGCGCCGGCCGCACGCCCGCCGAGTCGGTCAACGCGGCGCCGGTCACCGTGACCGTCGGCGAGTAGCTGCACGGCGGCAATGCCATCCCTGGCCATTGCCGCCTTACCGGGCCTCCGCCCGGCGGCCGCACCTCCGGGCGGCCGTGCTCGTGCGCGGGGTGGCGCGCGACGCTTAATCAGACGAATCTCCTGAATGCGTCTGCTGCTTCCTCAACCGTTGGACTGCGAGGGGTTGCCCGTGCCAGCCGAGCGGCGTTGTCAGCAAGCGCAGGCAGGATGCCGAAGCGCAGCTGGCATCGAGCGACCGGAAGGCAGGATGCCTGAAGGGAGCGTCCGGCGAGGCGGCACGGACAACCCCGAGCTCCCACGCAAGGCTCCCCGGAGCGTCCAGCGAGAGGGCATGGGCCACCCCGAGCTTGCATGACGCGTGGCGTCCGGCGAGGCGGCAAGGACAACCCCGAGCCTGCGTGACGCTTGGCGTTCAACGCGATGGCACGGGCGACACCGGACTGCCGCGGCGTCCCTACTTCGCGGCGGGAGTCGCGTGATGAGCGCGGGAGAGATGGTCGATGAAGTCGCTGCCGGCGTTGTTGAGCACGAACACCTCGCTGGCGTTGCCCACCGCGTCATGGGGCCGCACGATGCAGATCACCTCGGCCTTGCCCTCGTGCCGGCGGACATGGTCGAGCAGGGCCTGCTCGCCCGCACTCAGCGGCGCCGGCGGGGCAGCCCGCGCTGCGGCTGGCGCAGGCGCCGTGGCGGGAACGGCGGGAACAGCCGGGCTCTCGGCCGCCGGCGGAGGGACGACCGCGTTCGTCGAGGCGGTGGGCACGGCATCGGCCCGGTCACGGCGGTCGAAGGCGACCGGCGGCATCTCGTCGGGCATGGCCGGCACGTGGGCCGAGCCGCCGGCGGCCAGGGCGTCGGCCCCGGCGCTGGGATAGACGTTGCGGTACACGAAGGCGAGCCCCGCCTCCTCGAGCTGCTCGTGGATCGAGGGCAGGGCCGCGAACCGCCCCTCGTTGTCGGCCGGGTCAGCCGCATTGCAGACACCGATCAGCGTGCCGTCGATCGCGAACAGGCCGCCGCCGCTGCGGCCTTGCACCGGCTGGCCCGCGACCTGCACGTTGGCGGGGCCGAGATACTTGTCGACGGCCGTGATCCGGCTGTGGTGGAGCGTGGGATCGGCGCCGCCGTTGCAGCCCACGGTCACCACCGACTCGCCCGGCGCGACCCGCCGGTCGGGAGTGCCCACGCGGACGGCCTCGAGCGGCACCTCGGTGAAGATGCTCACGAGCGCGAGGTCGCGCCGCAGGTCCCAGGAGACGACCTGCCCCGCGACGCCCCGCGGCCCGCCGGGCGCGAACAGGTCTACCTCGACCCGCCCCTTGCCCTCGGAGTCGCGGAAGATGTGGCCGCAGGTGAGGATCAGGGCCTCGCCCTGGCGGCAATCGATCACGGTGCCCGTGCCCCGCGAGACGCCGGCGGCAGACTCGACCCGGAGCCGGGCGGTGGCCGCCAGCAGCGTGCGTTCGAGCGCGTCGCGGGGCGGCTCGGCCGCCGCGGCGACCGGTGCACTGGCGGCCGCCGGGAGGACGGCGTCTTCCTGCGCGGCGGGGGCTGACGGCAAGGCGAGTGGCAGTGGCTGCGCGGCCGGCATGGCCGGCACGCCACGGGGGCTCGGTGTCTCGACGGCCAGCGGCGCGGCGGCGGGCTTCACCGGCAGCGGGATGCCGGGATCGGCAGCCGGGGCAGCGGCGATCGGCGGCGGCGCCTTGCCGCCGAGCGGCGCGGCGCTCGCGGCGAGCAGTCGCTCGAGTTCGGCCCGGGTCGTGGCCCCGTTGATCCGGCCCGCCTCGTGCCCCTTGACCACCAGCACGTAGCAGGGAACGCCCGTCACACCGAAGCGGCGGACCAGGTCGGTTTCGGAATCGACATCGACATGCCGCACGACCCAGCCGGCGGCCGCGACTTCGGCCACGATCGGTTCCATCTGGCGACAAGGGCCGCACCAG
>CAMCPF010000224.1 GCA_945876515.1 Candidatus Kuenenia stuttgartensis | reverse complement strand
CTGTCCCTCCCGGAGACTTTTTCCTCTTTTGGGTAGCGTATCGGCGTGCATCCAGCCCCGCCGTCCGCCGCCGACTGTCCTGATGCCCGGCCCACCATCCGGCTGGGCTACGCTGGCTTTTGGGACAGCTTCGATCCGCGGAACAACTTCCTCACGCGGTTGCTCGAGACCCGCTGGCGGATCGAACTCGTCGCCGAGCCCGACTTCCTGATTCACTCCTGCATCGGCCGCGGCCGCCACGATCACCGCCGCCACGACTGCGTGCGGATCTTCTACACCGGCGAGAACGTGCCCCCCGACTGGCTCTCGACGGACTGGGCCTTCACGTTCGAATACACCGACCACCCGCGGCACTTCCGCCTGCCGCACTGGCCCTTCTACATCGACCCGCCGCGGCTCCAGAAAGGGCTGCCGGCCGGTGACGCGGCGGCCGAGGTGCCCGACGTGGAGGCGATCCTGGCCGCGCGGCCGCGGTTCTGCGGGTTCGTGGTCTCGAATCCGCTCTGCAAGACCCGCAACGAGTTCTTTCGCCGGCTCTCGAAGTACAAGCGGGTGGATTCGGGCGGAAAACTCTTCAACAACGTGGGCGGTCGAGTGGCCGACAAGCAGGCCTTCCTGGCCGAGTGCCGGTTCAACATCGCCTTCGAGAACGAGTCGCACCCCGGCTACACGAGCGAAAAGGTGGCCGAGCCGATGCTCGTGAACACGATCCCGATCTACTGGGGCGATCCGCTCGTGGGCAACGACTTCGACACGCGGAGCTTCCTCTCATTTCACGACACGCCGCCGGGCCCGGGCGTGTCGGCCTCGGCCGCACTCGACCTGCTCGTGGACCGCGTGGTGGCGGCTGATCGCGACCCCGAGGTCTACGCGGCCATGCTCGCGCGGCCGTGGTACCGGGGCGACCGCGTGCCGCGGTGCGCCGACTCCGCCGCGATCCTCGCCCAGTTCGCGAAGATCTTCACGACGCCGATCGACCGCGTCTCCCGCCGCCGCGGCCCGGCCCGGCTCTTGGGGCTCGACCGGGCGCCCGACGCCCTACGCAGCATCGGCCTCCGACTGAAGCGGAAGTGGCGTCAGTGGACGGCGTGAGCGCGGGGCGCGACGTCGTGCGTGGCAGCGGGCGTCATTCCCTTGCGAGCGCGATGCCGCTTGGAGGTCACCTGACCCCTACCGGATCGGCACGAGCGGCGGCGTCACCGGGGCCGCGGGGGGCGCGTAGGGAGCCGGCGCGGCCGGGGCCGCGGGTGGTGGGGTGACCGGGATCGGGGCGGGCGTCGCCGGGGCGGCGGCCACCGGCGCGGCGACGGGCTGCACCGCCGCGGGCTGGGGCACCGTCGGCAGCGCGCCCGGCACCGGCACCTGGGTCTGCGGCGCGCGGGCCCGGGCGGTGATGTCGTTGATCAGCGACGCCACCTCCTGGTGGTAGGCCAGTCCGCGGGCCTCGTAGATGTCGGCCGGCGTGATGCCGGCCCGGCCGTAGAGCATCGAGGTCGCATTGGAGTCGAGCGACAGGCTCGCCCCATTGACCGAGACGCCGAGAAACAGCCCGCGGGAGCGGGCGTAGGAGTAGATCTCGGCCCCCATCCTGGCGTCAGTGCCGGCGTTCGCCGAGCGGCCGATCGGGCCCAGGGCCACGTTGGCGTCGGCGCCGAGCGTGACCTTGTCGCCTCGCATCATGCCCTCGAGGCTGCGGGGCGTGGCGAACACGAGCACGATGTCGGCCGCCTGCACGCCGGCCTGGAAGCCGAGGCTGCCGCCGCCCATCGTCACCATCGCCGGCGGGCTCCATGAGCCGTCGCTGCGGCGCACGAGCAAGACGCCCTTGCCGTAGTTGACACCCAGGATGAAGCCCCCCTTGATCATGTTGGGGAAGATCGCGATGCCCTGGGCCGTGCTGAGCATCGACGGCGGGATCGACTCGATCTGCAGGCCGCCGAACTCGTCGAGCACCGTCTGGGCGGAGACGACCGTGCGGAGTTCCTCCGTGGCCGGCGGCAACGCGACCTGGGCCGCGACTGGCATGGTGACGAGGGCGAGAACGAGCAGGGCGGCAAGTCGCAGGCGCATGGGCGAATCCTTTCGCGAATGCTGAACAAATCCGATTTCGCAGCCTAGCGAACCAGGGCAAGCCGGGTCGAGGCCGATTTGGCCGCGGTGGTGAGGTATTCAGTAGCGGCGGGCATTCTGCCGGGAGTAGCGGCGGGCATTCTGCCCGCCGAATACGCGAACCACTGGCGACCGCTTTCCACGGGCTGGAAGCCCGTGGCTACTGGCGACCGCTTTCCACGGGCTGGAAGCCCGTGGCTACGAGCCCAGCCGGCCGTGGGCTTCGCGGAGGAGGGCCTCGGTCTCCTCCCAGCCGATGCAGGCGTCGGTGATCGACACGCCATACGCGAGCTGCGACCGGTCGGCACTCGCCGGCTGGCCGCCCGCGTGGATGTTGCTCTCGAGCATCAGCCCCACGATCGACCGGTCACCCGCCGCCCGCTGCTCGAGCACGTCCCGCCAGACCGCCGCCTGCCGGGTGTGGTCCTTGCCCGAGTTGGCGTGGCTGCAGTCAACGATGATTCGGGGAGGCAGGCCCGCCTTCTCCAGCTTGGTGCGGGCCTCGAGCATCACCTCGGGCGAGTAGTTGCTGCCCGAGCGGCCGCCCCTGAGCATGAGCACGCCCCAGGGATTGCCCGTCGTCGAGACCACGCAGGTGCCGCCGTCGTTGTCGATGCCCAGGAACGAGTGGGGCGTCTTCGCCGCCTGCATCGCGTCGATCGCCGCCTGGAGTGAGCCGTCGGTCGAGTTCTTGAAGCCCACCGGCATCGAGAGGCCGCTGGCCATCTGGCGGTGGGTCGGGCTCTCGGTGGTGCGGGCCCCGATCGCCCCGAGCACGATCGTGTCGGCGATGTATTGCGGGGTGATCGGCTCCAGAAACTCGGTCGCCGTCGGCAGGCCCAGGGCCGCGATCTCGATCAGGAGGCTGCGGGCCAGCCGCAGGCCCGTGGCCACGTCGAAGGTGTCGTCGATGTGGGGGTCGTTGATCAGCCCCTTCCAGCCGACGGTGGTCCGCGGCTTCTCGAAATACACCCGCATGATCACGAGCAGCCGGTCGGCCAACCCGTCGGCCAGGGCCTTGAGCCGGAAGGCGTAGTCGCGGGCAGCCTCGACGTCGTGAATCGAGCAGGGGCCCACGATCGCCATCAGCCGGGGGTCGTCGCCGGAGAGCACCTGCTCGACCGCGCGGCGGCCGGCCACGATCGTGGCGGTGGCCTCGGGGCCCAGCGGCAGGAGGTTGCAGAGCCGGGCCGGCGGCACGAGCGGCTCGAGGCTGCGGATCCGGAGATTGCCCGTGGCGGGCGCGGCGACGGACGGGGCGGCGGCGTTCATCCCCCAACTCTACCCGATGGATTCACCGCGGTCAGGCCGCGGCCGCACACCGGCCGATTGACCACCCGCGGCGACACTGGTTCAATCCGGTTCCGGAGCCAGCGCCGGAGTCGGCCGCGGTGCAGATCGCGACCAGCCGGGCGGCCAGGCAGGAGGATCGAGGCACCGGCGGAAGGGAAGGAGTTCCCGGGCGTGACGAAGCATCTGTTTGTGACCGGCGGCGTGGTCAGCTCGCTGGGCAAGGGTCTCACCAGCGCCTCCATCGGCATGCTGCTCGAAGCCCGCGGCCTGCGGGTGAAGATGCAGAAGCTCGACCCCTACATCAACGTCGATCCGGGCACCATGAGCCCGTATCAGCACGGCGAGGTGTATGTGCTCGACGACGGCAGCGAGACCGACCTCGATCTCGGCCACTACGAACGCTTCACCTCCACCCCGCTGACCCGCAAGAGCAACTACACCACCGGCCAGATCTACCTCTCGGTGATCACCAAGGAGCGCCGCGGGGAGTTTCTCGGCAACACCGTGCAGGTGATCCCCCACATCACCAACGAGATCAAGGAGGTGGTGAAGCAGCTCGCCGACGCCGACACCGACGTGGTGATCACCGAGATCGGCGGCACCGTGGGCGACATCGAGAGCCTGCCCTTCCTGGAGGCGATCCGGCAGATCCCGCTGGAGGTGGGCCGCGAGAACTGCATGTTCATCCACCTCACGCTCGTGCCCTACCTCAAGGCGGCCGGCGAGCTGAAGACCAAGCCCACCCAGCACTCGGTGGGCATCCTCCGCCAGATCGGCATCCAGCCCGACGTGCTCGTCTGCCGCACCGAGCGGTCGCTCGACGTCTCCGACCGGGAGAAGATCGCGCTCTTCTGCAACGTGCCGCTCGACGCGGTGATCGAGGAGCGCGACAAGGATTTCTCGATCTACGAGGTGCCGCTCTCGCTCCAGGGCAACCGGATCGACGACATCATCCTCCGGCGGTTCGGGCTCACCGCGCCGGCCGCCGACCTCGACGAGTGGCACGAGATCCTCCACCGGTTGCGGAACCCCGAGCACGAGGTCTCGATCGCGCTGGTGGGGAAGTACGCCGAGCATCGTGACGCCTACAAGAGCATTTACGAGGCCCTCGATCACGGCGGCATCGCCCGCAAGACGACCGTCCGCGTGCAGGCGATCCCCAGCGAGCAGATCGAGCGGGAAGGGGCCGAGCGGCTCCTGGCCGGCTTCGACGGGCTGATCGTGCCGGGTGGCTTCGGTGAGCGGGGCATCGAAGGGAAGGTGGAGGCGATCCGCTTCGCCCGCGAACGGGGGCTGCCCTTCCTGGGTATCTGCCTCGGGATGCAGTGCGCCGTGATCGACTTCGCCCGCAACGCCGCCGGCCTGGCCGCCGCCCACTCGACCGAGTTCGCCCGCGACACGCCGCATCCGGTGATCTGCCTGATGGAGGAGCAGCAGGGGGTGGTGCAGAAGGGGGGCACGATGCGACTGGGCGCCCAGCCCTGCCTGCTCACCGAGGGCTCGCGGAGCGCCGCCGCCTACGGCCGGGAGACGATCTCCGAGCGGCACCGCCATCGCTACGAGTTCAACCCCCGCTATCGCGAGCGGCTCGAGGCCGCCGGGATGGTGATCGCCGGCACGAGCCCCGACGGCACGCTGGTGGAGATCGTCGAACTGGCCGACCACCCCTGGTTCGTGGCCGTGCAGTTCCACCCCGAGTTCAAGAGCAAGCCCACGGCCGCGCACCCGCTCTTCGCCGGGCTCGTCGGCGCCGCCGTCGAGCGGCACGCGGGCAGCGCCTGGGTGGCCGAGGCCTGATACGACCTGAAAGGAAAGCAGCGCGACCATGAGCGACGACCTGACGCCCGATTCGCCCACCGGTGCCCCTGGCGCACCGCCGGCGACGTTCGAGTTTCTCGTCCACACCCTGTTCACGCAGGCCCTGATGGCGCTCGGCCGGATTCCGAATCCGATCACCAAGCAGAGCCACGTCAACATGGCCGCCGCGCGGCACTTCGTGGACACCCTGGCGATGCTGGAACGGAAAACCGCCGGCAACCTCTCCGCCGACGAGGCGCGGATACTCGAAGAGATTCAGCATCAGCTGCGGATGATGGTGCTCACCGGGCCGGAGGCGTGATGGCCGCGGAGATCCTCGA
>CAMCPF010000223.1 GCA_945876515.1 Candidatus Kuenenia stuttgartensis | reverse complement strand
TGGATGCCACCGCGACCGGTGCCGCTCGAGCCCCTGCAGGCCGGCCCGATCGCCGTCGCGCCCGACGGGCCGCCGACGCGGTTTCGGCTGGCAGGCGTGGTGCACAAGGTCGCCGCGGCCCACGGCCCGGAACGGATTGAGACGGCCTGGTGGCGGGGCCCGACGGTGCGCCGCGACTACTACATCGTGGAAACGGAATCCGGCGCGCGGTTCTGGCTCTTCCGCCGGCTCGGCAACCGCCCGCGCGGCCCGCGGGAGAGCGGCTGGTATCTGCACGGCGTGTTCGCGTGACGGAGAGATGAAGCAGGAACGTCTGGAAGGAGAGATCGAGATGAAAGTCGAGACACCGCGATACGCCGAACTGCATTGCACGAGCAACTTTTCCTTCTTGCAGGCCGCTTCGCACCCCGAGGAGTTGGTGACCCGGGCGGCAGCGATCGGCTACGAGGCGATCGCGATCACCGACCGGGCCACGCTCACGGGGATCGTGCGGGCCCATGGCGCCGCCAAGCAGGCCGGAATCAAGCTCGTCGTCGGAGCTCACCTCGAGCCGGTGGATGCGGCGCCGCTGGTCGTGTGGGCCGCCGACATGGCCGGCTACTCGAACCTCTGCCGGCTGCTCACCCACGGCTACGCGCGGGCGGCCGAGGCGGCCCTTGAACGAGCGCCGGCGAGGTGGGTGGCCGGCAACCGCGAGCGGCCGTTGCCCGACGCCGCCGAAGACGACGCGCCAGCCGGTCGCGGGGCGGGCGCCTGCCGCCTCACCTGCGACGACATCGCCCGTCATGCCCACGGCCTCCTGGCCGGCGTGCCGCTGGCCGCCTTTGCCCGCGACAACCACGGCGGCCCGTTCGACGACGACCGCCTCCGCGACACGATCAAGCACCTCGCCCATTGGCGGTGGATCTTCGACGACCGCCTCTGGGCGCTGGCCGAGGTGGCCCTCGAGGGCGATGACGCCGAGCGGCTCGCGTGGTTCGGCCGCGTGGCCCGGCTGGCGAGCGTGCCGATCGTGGCGGCTGGCGATGTTCGCTACCACGAGCGGGGCCGGCTGCCGCTCTTCGACGTGCTCGCCGCCACCCGCCACGGCGGCACGGTGGAGGGCATCCGCGGCCGGCTGCTCTCCAATGGCGAGCGGCACCTCCACGAGCGGTGGCGGATTGCCGAGCGGTTCGCAGCCCTGAGCGGCGCCGTCGAGCGGTCGGCCGAGATCGCCGCCCGCTGCACCTTCTCGCTCGACGAACTGAAATACGAATACCCCGCCGCCACCGTGCCGCCGGGCCGCACGGCCAGCGAGCAGCTCGCGCACCTGGCGTGGAAGGGCGCCCATAAGAGGTATCCCGACGGGATTCCGGAGAAGGTGCGCGAACTCGTCGCCCACGAACTCGCCCTGATCGCCGACCTCGGCTATGAGGCTTACTTCCTCACCGTGTTCGACGTCGTGCGGTTCGCCCGCCGGCGTGGGATTCTCTGCCAGGGCCGTGGGTCGGCCGCCAACTCGGCCGTCTGCTACTGCCTGGGGGTGACGTCGGTCGACCCCGCGCGGATGAACGTGCTCTTCGAGCGGTTCGTGAGCCGGGAGCGGCGGGAGGCCCCCGACATCGACATCGACTTCGAGCACCACCGCCGCGAGGAGGTGCTCCAATACGTCTACGAGACCTACGGCCGCGACCGGGCGGCGATGACGGCCGAGGTGATCTCGTATCGGCTGCGGTCGGCCGTCCGCGACGTGGGCAAGGCGCTCGGCCTCGCGCTCGACCGGGTCGACGCGCTGGCGACCGTGCTTGACGTGGGCGACGGCCTGGAGGAGCTGCCGACGCGGCTGGCCGAGGCGGGGCTCGACCCCGCGGGCGACACCGGCACGAGGCTCGTGTCGCTCGTCGGCCAGCTCGTCGGCTTTCCACGGCACCTGGGGCAGCACGTCGGTGGGATGGTGATGACGCAGGGGCGGCTCACCGATCTCGTGCCCGTGCAGCCGGCCACGATGCCCGGCCGCACGATCGTGCAGTGGGACAAAAACGACCTCGACGAGCTCGGCATCCTGAAGGTCGATTGCCTCGCCCTCGGCATGCTCACGGCGATCCACCAGGCCTTCGAACTCGTGGAAAAGTCCGGCGGCCCAAGGCTCACGCTGGCCACCGTGCCGGCCGAGGATCCGGCCGTCTATGAGATGATCTCGCGGGCCGACACGGTGGGCGTGTTTCAGATCGAGAGCCGGGCGCAGATGAGCATGCTGCCCAGGCTCAAGCCGCAGTGTTTCTACGACCTCGTGATCGAGGTGGCGATCGTGCGGCCGGGGCCGATCCAGGGCGATATGGTGCATCCCTACCTGCGGCGGCGGGCGGGCGAGGAGCCCGTCACCTACCCCAACGACGCGATCCGTGAGGTACTCGAAAAAACGCTCGGCGTGCCCCTCTTCCAGGAGCAGGCGATGCGGCTGGCGGTGGTGGCGGCCGGATTCACGCCCGGCGAGGCCGATCAGCTCCGGCGGGCGATGGGGGCCTGGCGGCGGCCGGGCCTGATCGACGAGTTTCACCGGAAGCTCGTGGACGGGATGCTCGCCCGCGGGCTCGCGCGGGAGTTTGCCGAGCAGGTCTTCAATCAGCTCCGCGGTTTCGGCGAATACGGCTTCCCCGAGTCACATGCGGCGAGCTTCGCGCTTCTGGTCTACGTCTCGGCCTGGCTCAAGTGTCATCACCCGGCGGCCTTCACCGCGGCACTGCTGGGCAGCCAGCCGATGGGGTTTTACGCGCCGGCCCAGCTCGTCCGCGACGCCCGAGCCCACGGCGTGCGGGTGCTGCCGGCCGACGTGAACAAGAGCGACTGGCATGCGTCGCTCGAGGGCTGCGCATCGCCGGGAGTCCAGCCGTCGCTGCGGCTGGGCCTGGAGCAGGTTTATGGCCTCGGGGAGGCAGAGGGCGAGCGGATCGTGGCGGCCCGCCGCGAGGGCGCGTTTCGGCTGCCGCGGGATCTGGCCCGCCGGGCGGGGCTCGACCGCGAGGCGCTGTTGCATCTGGCGCGGGCTGGGGCGCTCGCCTCGCTCGGCCTCTCCCGCCGCCGGGCGGTCTGGGAGGCGATGCGAAGCCTCGACA
This sequence comes from Candidatus Kuenenia stuttgartensis, assembly GCA_945876515.1. Classification (GTDB taxonomy): domain Bacteria; phylum Planctomycetota; class Planctomycetia; order Pirellulales; family UBA1268; genus QWPN01. The sequence continues at coordinate 2,488 of CAMCPF010000223.1, read as the reverse complement.
AGCCGGCCAGCCGGCCGCTCCTGGAGGGTCTCGAAGACGAGGAAGACACCGATGGCGACGAAGACACGCTCGGCCTCGAGCCGATGACTCCGCAGGAGGAGGTGATCGCCGACTACCGTACTGCCGGCCTCTCGCTGGATGGCCATCCGCTGGCCTTCGAACGGTCGCGGCTCGCGGCCCGGGGTGTCGTGGAGATCGCCACGGCCAACGCGGCTCCGGAGGGCCGCCGCGTGTGCGTGGCCGGCATCGCGCTGTGTCGTCAGCGGCCCGCCACCGCCAAGGGCATGATCTTTCTCACGATCGAGGATGAAACCGCCGCGGCCAACATCGTCGTGCGCCCCGATGTCTGGGCCGCCGCCGACCACGCCGCCCGCCGGGCGGCGGTGCTCGTGGTGGAGGGTCGGATCCAGCGCCGGGGCACGGTCGTCCACGTGGTGGCAACGCGGCTGGAATCGGCGCTGGGCTCACCGCCGCGCTCGGCAGTGGGCGCAGCCTCGACAGCCGGCAGCCGCACCACCACCTCGGCCGAAGTGCCCGCGCCAGCCGCCGACTTCACCTCCGGCCCCCCTGCCCTGGCCGCCCTGCCCCGGATGTCCCGCGACTTCTGCTGAGGAACACCGACGGTAAGCGTCCGCTCTGCCGACCTCAAAACCTTTGCCGACCCATAAATATGGCTCTATGCTCAATTGCATGAAGACCACCGTGGAGATCGCCGACGACCTCTTCGAGGCCGCGATCGGCGGCAAGCGGCAGATCTGGATGCTCCCGGCGGCGCCCGTGGACCTCGCCCGACCTCGGGGAGGGAAACGACCGGGCAGCGGCCGAACCGGATCGCGTCCGCGCGATGCGGGCGACGCTCGCTGAGTTCTTGGCCGATGCCCGACCGGCGCGGACGGAGGAGCCTGCGAATCGGCCCCGCCGCGGCCGTCGCCTCCTGCCGGGACGGCGCGATAGCGGTCTCGACTTGTGGCCCGAGCGGCCTCCAGGCCCGTGAGCCAAGCCCTGTGCGTCGCAGGAGATTGGCCTCGACGGCCCGCTCCCGTACAACGTGGTCATGCCCACCTCGTCGGCCCCGCCCGTGACTTCCACGAACCTGCCCCTCGGGGCCCCGACGCGGGGCAAGGTTCGTGACTGTTATCGCTTCGCCTCCCCTGCCTTCGGCGACGCGATGCTGATCGTGAGCACCGACCGGATCAGCGCCTTCGACTGGATTCTGCCCTCGCCGATTCCCGACAAGGGCCGCGTGCTCACCGCAATCTCGCGGTTTTGGTTCGACCTGCTCTCGCAAGGGCCAACGCCGATCGCCCACCACCTGCTCACCACCGACGTCGACGCCATGGGCCTGCCGGCCGAGATCGACCGCGAGCCGCTCCGCGGCCGCACGATGCTCGTCAAGCGGGCCGAGGTGATCCCGTTTGAGTGCGTCGTGCGCGGCTGGCTGGCCGGCTCGGGCCTGGCCGAATACAAGCAGCGGGGCACCGTCTGCGACGTGCCGCTGCCCGCGGGGCTCCGCCCGGGCGACCGCCTGCCAGAGCCGATCTTCACGCCGGCCACGAAGGCGGCCAGCGGCCACGACGAGAACGTCTCTTTCGATGTGATGGCCGCCGCAGTCGGGGCCGACGTCGCAGACGCTCTCCGCGACAAGAGTCTCGCGGTCTACGCCCGAGGAGCGGAGCACGCGGCCGCCCGCGGGATCGTGCTCGCCGACACGAAGTTCGAGTGGGGCCGGCTGCCCGACGGGTCGCTGATCCTGGTGGACGAGGTGCTCACCCCCGACAGTTCGCGGTTCTGGCCGGCGGCCGAGGCGGGCCAGGGCCGGGTGCCCGACTCGTTCGACAAACAGTTCGTCCGCGACTGGCTGGAGACAAGCGGCTGGGACAAGGCAAGCGAGCCGCCGCAACTTCCCGCCGAGGTCGTGGCCAAGACCCGCGACAAGTATCTGGACGCCTGCCGGCTGATCACCGGTGTTTCCCTTCCCACGGCATGAAGCGCCTTCCGCCCTGACACCTGTCCACCGCGCACCGAGCTCCAGCTCGAGAGACCGAGTCGATGAGCCCCGCTGCCCTCAACCGTAGGCCCGTCCGTCGACTGCTTGCGGCGACTGCGGTGCTGATGGCCTACCTTGGCCTGCCGACCGAAGCCAGGGCCGTGCTGATCCTGACGGCCGATGGCGCCGGCAACACGACGGCCCCGCCCGATGACCCTGGCTGGGCCAATGTCGGTGTTCGCGGGATCGGCAACGGGGTCTACCTCGGTGCCGGCTGGGTGCTCACGGTGGCCCACGTGGGCGCCGGCGACATCGTGCTCGCCGGCACGACCTACGCGGCCGAGCCCGACTCCGCCGTGCAACTGACCAACGCCGGAGCGGCGGGCCGCTCGGCCACGACTGACCTCGTCCTCTACCGGCTGACCACCACCCCCGCCGGTCTCGCACCCGTCACGATCGCTTCGACCGCGCCAGCGGCCGGCACGCCCGTCACCATGATCG
>CAMCPF010000222.1 GCA_945876515.1 Candidatus Kuenenia stuttgartensis | reverse complement strand
AGCCAGAACCCCGACGGCTCCTGGCCCGGATGGCACGAGGACAACATCAACGGCCGGGCCAAGTGCTACTCGACCGCGATGGCGGCGATGGCCCTCGAGGTCTACATGCACTACCTGCCGGCCTACCAGCGATAACCGGTGCCCCGGGGACTGTCCCCCTTCAGCCGTCCTCTCCCGCCGCCACCCCGGGGACTGTCCCCTTTCCGCTGTCGTCTGCCGCTTCCCCCTTCGGCTCGCCCCCGTCAGCCACCGCGAGCTGATGACGCCGGGCAGCCGCTTCGCGGACGATCTCGGCGAGGTGTTGGGAATGGCCCTCCCCCACCGGCGCGACCAGGGCCCAGGGCAGCTGCAGTTCGCTCACCCCTTGGCCGATGAACCACTCGGCGTATCGGACCCGATCGGCTCCGGCCGGGTCGGGGTACGCGGCCTGGAGGTCTCGCCTTTTGCGGTGCATCGCGGCCATCAGGTTCGTGTACGTGCCCGCGGGAAGGTCTGGTCGGGCCGCGGCCTCCGCGGCGGGTGACACGAGCCAGTTCCAGAAGCTGTCGCCCTCGGTCCGGCAGGGATCGGGCCAGCGGCCAACCGCGTCTGGCAGGCCCTTGAGGTAGAGCCACGCCAGACTCGGGCCGATGGCCTCGCCGTTGTCGAAGCAGGGCCGGCCGCGAAACGGGTCGATGGTCGCGTAGTCGAATCGCGCCGGCGGCGCGGCCGAGCGATCCCAATCGTAGCCGTGGTCGGCGCAGGCCGCGCGAAACGGTTCGATTCCTGCCATCGCCTCCACGAACTCGTCGGAGAGTTCCGCCTGCCAGCCCCCCGAGCGACCGGTGCGGATGTGGCGGGGATCGACCTGCCCCGACTCCGACATGTATCTCGGTTGACAGAGCACCGCCGCCCTCCTGGCCGCGCGTGCAGAGATGGGCGCCACCCGCTCCCCGAGCGCCTGCAGCCGCGCTACCGGATCGCGGGAGAGATCCTCGTAGCGAACGACGTCCTTCGCGAGGCGGGCCCAGGCGAGCGAGATCGCGTAGGCCTGGGCGAACCCCGAGGCGGCGAACCGCAGCGCGGCCCGGCCCGGTGTGGCCCCGTCGGCCCGCAACTCGGCGAAGCTGGCATCGGCGTCGCCCTGCTGCCAGCGGGCATAGTGGAAGTAGGAGAGGAACGTGTCGCCCGGGTGCCGAATGGTCGTCAGCACGGTGACACCATGCTCGGCGATCCAGCGGACCAGCCGCTCCGTGGGGGCGAAGTGCTGGTGCCCGACGAACGCCGCGGGCAACGACTGCCCCGTCGAGTCGCTCCACTCGGTGGGCAGGCCGACGATGGGAACGCCGTAGGCAAAATGCAGCAACTGCCGCAGCCAGGCGTTGCCCGTCTTGGGGCAGGAGAGAATCATCAGCTTGAGCCGCGACCGATCTGGCATTGGTGCTTGGTGTCCGGGTGTCTGGCAGCCGTCGCGGCAGCCATGCCGTCAGACGAAGGGCTGCGTGCGGTGCCGCTCGTCACGGCGGAGGCCGGTCGAGATCCCGATCCACTTGAGCCGCTGGTTGCCACGAGCGTCTTCGGGATCCCCGTTACGGCCGACCCGCCGCGGACCGGCGAAAAGGGGGGGTGCGACCGAATCCCCTGACCAATGAGGATACGGTCTCGGTTGGACCGGATGCCAGAGCAGCGTCTGGCACACCACAACTTTTCTTCGCCCCGGCCGTTCCACACAGACTGTGACCTTCTCCAGCCAGGACGCGACCGCCAGACCCCTCCGCGTGGGAATCGTCGGAGGGGGTCCCGGCGGGTTGTTCACGGCCTGGCGGATCGAGCAACTGGCGTCCGCTCGTTTCGCGATCACGATCTTCGAGGCTTCCCATCGCCTGGGCGGCAAGGTGCTCACGCCGTCGTTCACCACGGCGGCTGCGCGGTACGAGGCGGGGGCTGCCGAGTTTTACGACTATTCACCGGTGGGTGACGATCCACTGCGTGGGTTGGTCCGCTCGCTCGGCCTGGCCACCGTGCCGCTGACCGGCGCCGCGGTGATCGTCGGAGGTCGAAGGATCGCGAACCTCGACGATGCAGGCGCGGTGCTCGGCCAGGACGGCCGCGAGGGCCTGCTCGCATTCGACGCCTGGGCCCGCTCCGCCATGACGACCCGCGAGTTCTACGACTCAGGCTCTGACCATGCGGCGACCGCCGCGCCGGACGGGCGGTTCGACGCCGCGCTCGCCGCCACCTGCCGACTGCCGGCCCGCTCTTACGTGGAGGCGATGATCCACAGCGACCTCGCGACCGAGCCGGCCACGACGACGGCCGGCTACGGACTGCAGAACTATCTGATGAACGACCCCGCCTATATGCGGCTCTACCGGATCGCCGGCGGCAACGAGCAACTCGTCACCGCCATCGCCACCCGGCTGGCAGCGCGGATCCGGCTTGGCACGACGGTCACGCGGATCGCGGGCGTTCCGCGGGCACCGCTGACCGTCGGCTGGCGCGACGGCGACGCGGTCCGGGAGGAGGAGTTCGATGTCGTGATCCTGGCACTCCCCGTCGGGCCTCTCTCCCAGGTCGTGATCACCGACACGGCGCTTCGGACCTCGCTGGCACGCCATGTCGCTCATCACGATCATCCGGCCCACTACCTACGGGTCACGCTCCTGATCGACCGCCCCGTCAGGGGCGTTCCGGGCGGGGACGACTACCTCATGCTCGACGCCTTCGGCGGCACGTGCCTTTACGTCGAGAGCAGTCGCGATCCGACGGCGACGCACGGCGTGCTCGGGCTGCTCATTGGGGGCGCGGCCGCGGCCGAGTTGGCTGGGGAGACCGACGACGTGCTCGCGGCGGCGGCGGTCGAGGCGCTGCCTCCCGGGCTCGGGATCGGCCGCCGGGAGGTGCTCGAGGCCCGCGTGCACCGCTGGAACGGGGCCGTGAGCGCGGCACCGGGGGGGTGGGTACCGCTCCCCGTCGACCGCCGCCACCGACCGTCGCCCGCTCACCCGAACCTGTTCGTGGTGGGAGACTATCTTTTCGACTCGACCTTGAACGGCGTCCTCGATTCGGCCGAACACGTGGCCGGCTGGGTGGCGGCCGATTTGGCCGGCGACCCCGACGGCGTCCAGCCGCAGCAGAATCACGCATGATCAGCCCCGACTCAGTGACCACGACTGGCCCGATTGTGATCCCGGATCATCGACCGGTCAGCGTGCCGTTCGGGCTGCCCGCGGACGCGGTCTGCGTCAGCCGCTCGCTCCCGACCGGCGAGCATGTGGAGGTTCTCTCCGTGCCGCTCGAGGAGACCGCCGCCCCATGGCCGCCCGCGACCGACGGTGGGCCGGGTGGGCTCGAGGACACGATCCGCCGCTGGGTGTCCGCTCTAGCCTCGCCGGCGGCGACCGTCGTCGTCGTCCCACTTTACGGCTGTCACGTGGCCTGGACGGCTGGTCGGGCCGCGGTCATCGGACCGCCTGAACGACTCGGCCAGTTGGAGGCCGCCGTCGTCGAGTTTGCCGGCGTTGAGGCGGACCTGCGGGACGCCGAGCGGCGGGCTGCGGCGCTGCTCGATACGGTCGAGGGGGACGTGGCAACGAGCCTCTCGCTCGACGAGCACTCGCCCGATCGCTGCGCGGAACTGGCCGACCGGCACCGCCGGGCCGTCGCCGTGGGCCGCCGCCTCGCGCTGCTTGCGCCGCTCGTTCACACCCCGCCGCTGCACCCACCCACACTCGCCAGCCAGCTCGGGGAGCGGCTGCGGGAGCGGACGCGGCTGGTCGAGCGGCTCGAGTTCGCGACCCAGCGGGCCGAGTTCGCCGAGCGAGTGGCCGAGGCCTGCGGCCAGCGGGCCCTCGAGGCGGGCATCGCGCGGCGGCAGCTCGGGCTCGAGTGGGCGATCGTCGTGCTGCTCGTCGTGCAGACCGCGCTGCTCGTGGTCGAACTGCTCTCCCACCGAGCGACACCGTGACCGCGGCCAGCCCTCCGATGCCGCTTGCCGATGCGGCCGATCGCCACGCCTCGATCGACGTGCTGCGGGCCATCGCGATCGCCCTGATGGTGGTCGTCCACTTCGCGGAGAACCTCTCCGGCTGGCACGGCGCGGCCGGCAGCGCGTTCGCCGGGGTCCACCGGACCTGGTGGCTCCCGACCGGGTTTGCGGCCCCGACGTTCACCTTCCTCGCGGGGGCGAGCTACCGGCTGTGGCTGGATCTCCAGCGGCGGCGTGGGCGGAGTGAGGCGGCGATCGCCAAGGGCACGGTCCGCCGCGGGCTGTTCCTGATCGGCCTGGGCTTCGTCTTCAACGTGCTGATCTGGCTGCCGGAGGACGTCTTCAACTGGGACATCCTCACCCTGATCGGCTGCGGCATGCTCGCCCTCGAGGTGGCCCGCCGGATGCCCGATGCCGTGGTGCTGTTGGCGGCGACGCTCGCCATCGCGGTCGCGCCGGCGATGCGAGTGATGGTCGGCTACACGGCCTACTGGGCGCAGGGCTACTTCGACTACGACTTCACGCTCGCCGACGTCGCCATCGGCTGGCTCGTCACGGGCTACTTCCCCATCTTCCCCTGGCTCGCCTACCCCCTCGCCGGCTACGCCCTCGGCCGGCAGCCTGCCGCGGGGAAACGCGGCTCCGTGGTCGTCGGGGCCAGCCTCGTGGCGACCGCGGCCGCGCTCGTGCTCACCTGGCCGTCGCTGCCGACGGCGGTCACGGGGGGCGCACTCCAGGCCTGGACGATGTTTCCCGCCTCGACCGCCTACGTCCTGGGAACGCTCGGTGGCGTGATGCTTGCGCTGGCGGCCCTCCAAGGTCTGCTCGACGGGCCGGTGCCCCGCTGCCGCGGGCTCGTGGCCTGGACCACCCCACTGAGCCGGCATTCGCTGACGCTCTACCTCGCCCACCACGCCCTCCACGTCTGGCCGCTGTGGGCGGTCGGCATGGCGACCTCTGACGACCCGACCGCGCTCTGGCAGGTGGCGATGCCGGTCGCGTGGGCAATCGGCCTGGCCGCAGGATTTCTCATCGCGGCCGCGGTGGTCTGCCGCTGGGCCGACCGCACCGGCATGCCGTCGGCGGAATCAATGATGCGCTGGATCTGCGACTGAGCCCCTCAGGGTCGTCACGGGCGCCGAGGTTCCACCCCGGCGCGGAGCGCCCGCTGGCTGCTGGTGATCCGCTACGATGCCCGGCATGACGGCCGCATCATCGCCTTCGGCCACGGGGCCCGACCGGTTCACCGCGTTCGCCTGGATCCTCCTCGACTGGGCGGCGAGCGCCTTCTCGACCGTCCTGATCACCCTCGTCGTGGCCTACGTCGAGAAGGTGGCCTTTGCCGACCGCCCCTGGGGCCTGGCCCCGGGCGTGGTCTGGCCCTGGACGCTCGCCGCCGCGATGCTCGCCTCGGCCCTCGTCGCCCCGGGCCTCTCCGCCTGGGCCGATCGACGCGGGCGGCACAGAACAGCGCTCCTGGCGAGCGTGATCGCCGGCGCTGCGGCGCTCGTGGTGTTGGCGGCGGCTCCGCCCACGGCCCGGTTCGTCGTCCTCGCCGCCGTGGCCGCCTCCAACGTGGGCTTCGACATGGCGGCCATCTTCACCGGCAGCCTGCTCGCGCGAATCACCACCGGGCGGATGGCCGA
>CAMCPF010000221.1 GCA_945876515.1 Candidatus Kuenenia stuttgartensis | reverse complement strand
CGGCCGCGGCCGCCGCCGGGGGCTCGGCCGTGGCGGGCTGGGCCGCGGCGGTCCCACACCCGAGCGAGGCGTACATAACGACGACGACTGCAACGCGGGGGTTCATCATCGCCGCATGATAACGCGAGCGCGGCCATGCGTGGCCGCTGCCTTCGACCGTGCCGAGCGAGAGGCGACGCGTGCCTAGCCGCGCAGCAACGCCCCGTGGAAAGACGCCCGGTCCGCGGGCGGCCCACCTCCCCCCCAGGCAACCGTTTCCGGATATCGCGAGACCGCTCGCACAATCCTTATCGAGCGCTGCGGGTTGGCGCGGGATTTGCTGCTCCTATGCTGGGCGGATCGTGGCCACAGCGCTTCGGCCCGGCCTTGTCCCGCCTCTGTCACGCTTGCGGAAGCCGCCCCTTGGTAGACGACGAACTCCTCCGGCGGGACGTGCGGCTGCTCGGCGACATGCTGGGCGACGTGATCCGCTCGCTCGCCGGCCCCGAGGCACTCGCGCTGGTCGAGGAGATCCGCGGCCTCGCCCGGGCGCGACGCGGCGGCGACCACGCGGCCGAAGCGGCCCTCGACGCCCGCATCGCCGGGCTCGATGAGCGGCAGGCCACGACCGTGGCCCGGGCCTTCAGCGTGTTCTTCGATCTGGTCAACATCGCCGAAGACCGGCAGCGCGTGCGGGTGCTCCGCGACCGCGAACGGGCCCGCGACCCGCTGCCCTTGGCGGAGTCGATGGCCGGCGGGATCGCGGAGTTTCGCACGTCGGGCCTCTCGGCCGCCGACGTCCAGGCCGCGCTCGACCGACTCGCCGTGGAACTCGTCTTCACCGCCCACCCGAGTGAGGCCAAACGACGGAGCATCCGGGCCAAGCTGCGACGGATGCGGAAGAGCCTCGAGGCGCTCGACAACGCCGATCTGCTCCCGCGTGAGCGGCGGCGGCACCAGGCCGAAATGCGGGCCGAACTCGCCGGGCTCTGGCAGAGCGACTTCCTTCGACCCACGCGGCCCACGGTGCTCGACGAGGTGGACCGGGGCCTGTCGGTGATGCCCCGGATCTGGGAGGCCGTTCCCCAGGTGTACGCCGCGGTGCGGCAGGCGCTCGCCGATGCGTATCCCGATGATTCGATCCGGCTCCCCACCTTCCTTACCTTCGGCTCGTGGATGGGGGGCGACCGCGACGGCAATCCGTTTGTGACGGCCGACGTCACCGCCGCCGCACTCGAGCGGCTGCGTCAGGCGGCCATCGACCGCCACCTGGAGTGGTGCGACCGGCTCGCCGAGATGCTCACGATCTCGCTGCGGACGGCGGCAGGCGGGCAGCCCCTCGTGGCGAGGCTCGAGGCTCTGGCCGCCGTCCATCCTCCGCTGGCCGATGCCTTGGCAGGCTGTGACGCCGCCGCCGCCTACCGCCGTTGGCTCGCCATGATCCGGCTGCGGCTGATGGCAGCCCGCACCGTGAGGCTGAGCGCAGCTGACGTGCCCGCGCTCGCCTACCGTGGCGGCGATGATTTTGTGGCCGACGTCGCCCTGCTCGTCGACTGCCTTCAGGCGGATCACGGTCTCTCGCTCGACTCGCCTCCGCAGGGATGGCTCGACCTGGCCCGCACCTTCGGGCTCCACATGACGCGGCTCGACGTCCGCCAGGACGCCCGGGCCTATCTCGACATCATGGGCGCGATCCTCGCCGCGGCTGGCCTCGTTGCCGATGCAGCCGCGTATGCCGCGCTCGACGAGGAGGTCCGAGCCCAACTGCTCGTAAGCTCGCTCGGGCAGGTGGGCGACGTGCCGACGTCGGCTCTGCCGCCGCTGGCCGCCGACACGCTGGCGCTGTTTCGAGTCCTGCACACGGCCACCGTCCGGTTCGGCCCCGAGTGCCTGGGCGGGGCGATCGTGAGCCTCACCCGCTGCCCGGCCGACGTGCTCTGCGTGCTCTGGCTGTGGCGGTGGGCACGGGGACGGGCAGCCGCGGCAGGCGAGTCGGTGGCCGAGCACGACATCGCCGTGGTGCCGCTCTTCGAGAAGATCGACGACCTGGCCCGCGCCGACGCCACACTCGCCACGATCCTCGACGTGCCGGCGTATCGCACGCACCTCGCCGGCCGCGGCGACCGTCAGATGATCATGGTGGGCTATTCCGACAGCACGAAGGATGGCGGCTACCTCGCGGCCTGCTCTGGCCTCCAGTCGGCCCAGGAGCGACTGCACGTGGTGGCCGCGGGCCGCGGCGTGAAGCTCACCTTCTTCCACGGCCGCGGCGGCTCGCTCGGCCGCGGCGGCGGCCCTGCGGCCCGCGGCATCCTCTCGCTTCCCCCCGAGACGCTCGACGGCAGCCTGCGGCTCACCGAACAGGGGGAGGTGCTCGCCGAGCGGTATGACGACGTCGAGATCGCCCGTCGCCACCTCGACCAGGTCACCTGGGCCACGCTCGTGGCCTCGACGTCCCCGCCGCCACCGCCGCCTGCGGAGTGGCCGCTGCTGGCAGCCCGCATGGCGGCCAACTCCCTCGCTGCCTACCGCGACCTCGTAGACCAGCCGGGCTTCATCGGCTACTTCTCCAAGACCACGCCGATCGACGACATCGAAAACCTCCCGATCGCCTCGCGGCCGGCCCGCCGCCGGGGTGAGCGAACCCTCGACGACCTACGGGCGATTCCCTGGGTGTTCGCCTGGACGCAGAGCCGCTGCATGATCCCGGCCTGGTATGGGCTCGGGGCGGCGCTGGCGGAGGTGAAATACGAGGATCGCCGGGCGTGGCAGACCGTCTGCGAGATGTATCGCCGCTGGCCGTTCTTCCAGGCCACCATCGACAACGCCACCTTGGCGCTCGCCAAGGCCGACATGGTGATCGCCGGGCACTATTCGGAGCTCGACGACGACGCCGATGCCCGCAAGCGGATCTGGCAGCGGATCGCTGCGGAGTATGACCGGGCCCGGCAGGCGATCCTGGACATCGTCGGCAGTCGCGAACTGCTCGGGGCCACGCCCTGGTTTCAGAAGTCGATCGAGGCCCGCAATCCGTCGGTCGATCCGCTCAACCTGATCCAGGCGGAGTTCATGCGTCGGCGGCGGGCCGCTCTCGCGGCCGACCCTGCCGCCGGCGAGACCCATCGCGACCTGCTCCGCCTCTGCGTGCAGGGCATCGCCGCGGGAATGCGGACCACTGGCTAGGAGGCCGACCAATGAATGCCGCCGATCTCACCGTGGCCACGCTCGGTCCTTGCCGGATCGACTCACCGCTCAAGCCGCTGATCGACGCCCGCAAGACGACCGAGCACTACGTGGACGAGTTCGACCGCGTCTTGTTTCACGACACGCTCGGCGACGTGACGGCCACCGGTCTCGGCCCCGCCGACCTGCCGGGCTTCGAACCAGCCGGCCCGCGGCGGAGCATCTTCTTCGACCCGGCGAAGCTACGGGTGGGGATCGTGACCTGCGGCGGGCTCTGCCCTGGAATCAACGACGTGATCCGCGGCCTCGTGATGGAGCTCTCGTTTCATTACGGCGTGCAGCGAATCTACGGCTTCCGCAACGGCTATCAGGGCTTCATCCCCCGATATGGCCACGACGTGATGGACCTCACGCCCGAGCTGGTCAGCCGGATCGCGGAGGATGGCGGCACGCTTCTGGGCACGTCCCGCGGCAGCCAGGATCCTGACGAGATCGTGGACTGCCTGGAACGGCTCAACCTCGGCGTGTTGTTCGTGATCGGTGGCGACGGCACGCTCCGCGGGGCCATGTCGATCGCCGAGCGGGTGCGGGAGCGGGGCGGGCGGATCGCGGTGGTGGGGATCCCCAAGACGATCGACAACGACATCCCCTACATCGACCAGTCGTTCGGCTTCCAGACCGCCTTCGCGGAGGCCACGAAGAGCATTCGCGCAGCGCACGTGGAGGCCAAGGCCTCGCCGCATGGCGTGGGGCTGGTGAAGCTGATGGGCCGCCACTCGGGCTTCATCGCCTGCTACGCCGCACTCGCCGAGCCCGACGCCAACTACGTCCTGATTCCGGAGGTGCCCTTCGCTCTCGATGGCCCCGGCGGCTTCCTGGCCCATCTGGCCCGGCGGGTGCGGGACCGCGATCATGCGGTGATCGTCGTGGCCGAGGGGGCCGGCCAGGATTTGGTGCCGGCCGAAGAGGCGGGCCTGGACGCCTCGGGCAACAAGAAGCTCCACGACATCGGCATCTTCTTGCGCAAGCGGATCACTGATCACTTCGCGGCCGAGGGGTTGGAACTAAACCTCAAATACATCGACCCGAGCTACGCGATCCGGAGCGTCGAGGCCAACCCATTTGACAGCGTCTACTGCATCCGCCTCGCCCAGAACGCGGTGCACGCGGCCATGGCCGGCCGAACGGAGCTCGTGATCGGTCGTTGGCGGGGCCGCTACGTGCACATCCCGATGCCGCTCGCCGTGAGCCGCCGCAACCGGGTCTGCCCCGACGGCGACCTCTGGCTGTCGGTGCTCGAGGCGACCGGCCAGCCGTTGACCTTCGCCTGAGGCCGTCCATCGACGCTCGCCGGCCGGCATCCGTCCGCGCGTTATCACGACCGCCATCGTGATAACCCTCCACGCGGCACCAGCCCGATTTGACCGTAGTCGCTGCCGCCCGGACACTTACGTAGAAGGGGGCTCCCACCCTGCCGCGTCTTATGCCGACCGCTCGCCGGGCTATCGAGAACCAGAGAAATACAAGTTCCGAGCGATGCGTGCCCCAACGTAGGAAGCCAGCCCTTCTCTTCCGCCACCGGGCCGCCTCAACTCTGATCGCCATTGAGATAGAGATGGTGTCGGGGTTGCGTCGTGCGGCGAGGGGCCGAGTGGCAAGCCCGCTCTGAAGGGCCGAAGGGGCTGATGCGGCGTCGAGGCGCCTGAAGCGATCCGTGCTGGTTACGCCTCCCGATGTGAATCCGCCGTCGCCCTCGTCGATCGGCCGCGTAGCCCCGATCAGCGGGCGAGCCGCGGTGGCGTGCGGCCCCGATGCCCCGGTAGGATTTCCGTGGGCGGAGTGGTTCGTCCAGCCATCTTGGATAGAGCGTGTGGAACCAGGCGCTGGATCAGACGGCGGCCAACGCCTGGCGGTGTAGCTGAGCGTATTGTCCGCCGCAGATCAGCTTCGCCGTTCGCCGAACCTCGGCATTTCGGCGGTGAATCTCTGGATTGCCGTGTGGCGGTCGCCGGTGCGATAATGGCGGCATGACGACCCGCGTAGAGCAAATTGCCGAGCAGGTGAAGTCGCTCCCATCGAGCGAGCGGGAAGAACTTCTTGCTTGGCTCGCCGAGTTCGAACTCGGCCAAGTGGATGCGTGGGATGCAGAGATCGCCCGAGATACCCTGCCGGGCGGGCGGATGCAGCATGTCCTCGACCGCGTTCGCCGCGATATCGCCGAGGGAAGGACGAAGCCGCTTGGCGAAGTCATCGACAACGACTGACTTTTGGTCTGCGTATCGCGGTCTTCCGCCGGACATCAGACGCAGGGCACGTGCTGCATATCGTCTTTGGCAGCGAGAACCTCGTCATCCTTCCTTGCGATTCAAGAAGTGCGGGGGCGTTTGGTCCGTTCGTGTTGGTGCGGGTTACCGAGCTCTGGCAATCTTAGAGGACGACACGTTCTTCTGGTACTGGATCGGCGACCACGACCAGTAT
>CAMCPF010000220.1 GCA_945876515.1 Candidatus Kuenenia stuttgartensis | reverse complement strand
GTCGAGCAGATCCTGCTTGATGTCGGGCTTGCCGGCGGCCGCCAGGAAGGTCGGCAGCCAGTCCATGTGATGGACGACCCCGTTGGAGACGCTGCCCGGCTTGGTCACGCCGGGCCAGCGGACCAGGCAGGGAACCCGCCAGCCGCCCTCCCAGTTCGTGTTCTTCTCGCCGCGAAACGGGGTGGCGGCTGCGTCGGGCCAGGGGTTGAGGTGCGGGCCGTTGTCGGTCGAGTAATGGACGATCGTGGTGTCGGTAAGGCCGAGCTCGTCGAGCAGCGCCAGGAACTTGCCGATGTGCATGTCGTGCTCGATCATGCCGACGGTGTATTCGTCGGCGTGGGGATGCTGCTTCTTGATCTCGGCCGCCCGCTCGGCGCTGACGTGGGTGCGGAAATGCATCCGGGTGCCGTTCCACCATACGAACCACGGCTTGCCGGCGGCATGCTGGCGGCGGATGAAGTCGATCGCGCGGTCGCTCGTGTCGTCATCGACCGTCTCCATCCGCTTGCGGGTGAGCGGGCCCGTGTCCTCGATCGCCCCACCGGCGAACGACTTGATCACGCCGCGGGGGCCGAACTTCTTCAGGAAGGTCGAGCCGTCGGGCAGCACCAGGTCGCGGGGGTAGTCCTCGTTCTCCGGCTCTTCCTCGGCGTTGAGGTGATAGAGGTTGCCGTAGAACTCGTCGAAACCGTGATTCGTCGGCAGGTGCTCGTCCCGGTCGCCGAAGTGATTCTTGCCGAACTGCCCGGTGGCGTAGCCCTGGTCCTTGAGCAGACCGGCGATCGTGGGATCGAGCGTGCTGATGCCTTCCTTGGCTCCAGGCAGGCCGACTTTCGAAAGTCCGGTCCGGAAGACGCTCTGGCCCAACAGAAACGCCGACCGCCCCGCCGTGCAGCTCTGCTCGCCGTAATAGTCGGTGAACATCATGCCCTCGCGGGCGATCCGGTCGATGTTCGGCGTCTGATACCCCATCAGGCCGCGGGTGAAGGCACTGATGTTCGACTGGCCGACATCGTCTCCCCAGATGACGAGGATGTTGGGCTGCTTGGGCGGGGCCGCGGCAGTGCCGGCGGTCAGCGGGCCGGCTAGGGCCAGGGCGGCGAGCGTCAAGAGGCCGAAGCGTTGCATGATCATCGGTGAGGAGCCTTTCAGCGAGGTAAGAAGGCCGAACGGTAGGCCGATCAGCGGCGCTTGGCAAGTAACGACCAGAATGAAGGAGCGGTCGATGCCGCGAGGCTGCGGAGACAGTGCCCTACAGCCGGCGGGATCGCTTGCGGCCGCCCTTGGTCGGGCGGCCCCGGTGCTCGGCGGGCTTGTCGCGGCCCCGCGGCTGACTTGATTTGCCGCCCCGGTGCTTGCCCGGCGGGCGGGCCGACTTCGCGGGCCGCTTGCCGCGGCGGACGTGGCCGTCCACGAGCCGAAAGTTGAGCTCGCGGCGGTCGAGATCGACGCGGTCCACCGCTACGCGGACGCGGTCGCCCAGCCGGTAGCTCTGCCCGGCCCGGCGGCCCGAGAGCGTGTGGCTGGCCCGGTCGTAGCGGTAGGTGTCGTCGGGCAGGCTGTCGAGCGGCACGAGCCCCTCCGCGGGGAGCTGCAGGCCTTGAACGAACAGCCCGAAGGCCTCGACGCCGGTGATCACCGCGTCCATCTCCTCGCCGATCCGCGCGGAGAGGAAGAGAAGGAGTTTCAACTTCACGAGCTCCCGCTCGGCCGCCTCGGCCCGCCGCTCGAGGTCGGAGCAGTCCTGGCCGAGCTGGATCAGGCCGTCGGCCGGGGGCCGCTTGCCCTTGGCCAGGGCCTCGAGCGCCCGGTGGATCGTGAGGTCGGGGTAGCGGCGGATCGGCGAGGTGAAGTGGCAGTAGCAGTCGCTCGCCAGAGCGAAGTGGCCGTCTTCCTGGGGGCCGTAGGCGGCTCGCGTGAGGCTGCGGAGCACGGCGTAGTGGACGGCATGCTCCTCCGGGCGGCCGCGGGCCAGGTCGAGCAGCCGCTGCAGCTCGAACCGGCTCTCGAGCGAATCCACCTCGAAGCCCAGTTCGGTCACGAACTCCGTCAGCTGGCGGAGCTTTCGCATGTCGGGCGAGGGATGGATCCGCCGGAGGAAGCCGGCGCCGGCCGCCGCCAGCGCCCCGGCCACGGCCTCGTTGGCCGCGAGCATGAACTCCTCGATGATCTGATGGCTCTCGGTGTTCTCGGTCACGTGGGCCCCGGTCACCCGGCCGTCGCGGTCGAGATCGATCTTCACCTCGGGCATCTCGAGTTGGAGCGAGCCGCGGCCCGTCCGCCGGCGCCGCAGCATCCGGGCCAGGTCTCGCATCCGGCCCAGCAGGGCCCGCACCCCGGGCGTCATCTCGACTTTGCGGGTCTCGGGATCAGCGAGGAAGACATCCACCTCTTCATACGTGAACCGCCGGCAGCTCTTGATCGCCGAGGGTTCGACCGCCGAGTGCACCGGCACACCGTCGGCCGAGAACTCGATCCAGCAGGTCTTGGCGTAGCGGACCTTGTCGGGCTGGAGGCTCGCCAGGTTGTTGGAAACGATCTCGGGGATCATCGGGATCACCCGGTCCGGCAGATACACGCTCGTGCCTCGGGCCCGCGCCTCCTGATCGAGCGGCGAGCCCTCGCGGACGAAGTGCGAGACGTCGGCGATGTGCACGCCCAGGAGCCAGTGCCCCCGCTCCACCTGCTCGAGCGAGATCGCGTCGTCGAAGTCTCGGGCATCGACGGGATCGATCGTGATGATCGTGCGGTCGGAGAGGTCGCGGCGTCCGGCGGGCACGGTCTCGTCGAACGTCGCCGCCTGCCGCCGGGCGTCGTCGAGAGCCGCCTCGGGGAAGGGACCTGGCAGGCCGTATTCATGGATCACCGTCTGCGTGTCCACGCCCACGTCGCCGGCCTTGCCCAGCACCTCCACCACCACGCCCTCGCCGTCGCGAAGGTGCGTGGGGAAGCGGACGAGCTCCACGACCACCTTGTCGTCCACGTGCACGCCCTTGGCGCCGGGGTCGCCCACGGCCACGGGCCGCGTGAAGCTCGTGCCGTCCACCTGCACCCAGCCCACGCCGGCCCGCTCGAAGTAGGAGCCGACGAACCGGGTGGTCTTTCGCTCCACGACCTCGACGATCTCGCCGGCGGGGCCTGGCCGGCGCACATCACGGCCCCGCGCGAGCCGCACGCGAACGGTGTCGCCGCTGGCCGCGTCGAGGCTGGCGGCCGCGGCGATGTGGATGTCGCCGGAGCGGTCGCCGGGGAGGGCCCCCTCGGGCCGCACGAAGCCGTAGCCGCCGGCGGCCCGGCGAAACACGCCCGTCACGTCGCCGTCGCGGCGTTGGGCTCCGCCCCGAGGAGGGCGGCTCGCGCGGGCGGCCTTCTCGGAGTTCGGCCGCTTGCGGGTCATGGCGTGCGGCCTCGGAAGAACTTGCGGCCCTGCGACTGCTGATACTGCGTCCAGCCCCCGTCGAGCGCGGCCTCGGCTCGCAGGAGCTGGATCGTGCCGGCCATCTTGGCGTCGAGGTGGTCGAGGTGGTGGAGGGCCACCGCCTCGAGCGTCATTGGCAGCCGCGGCGCGCCGAACTCGTAGGAGCCGTGGTGGCTGGCGATCATGTGCTTGACCCGGATCGCTGTCTCGGCGTCGAAGGGCGTGCCGGTGCGGGCCTCGACCGCACGGATCTTGGCGTCCACGATCTCGAGGCCCAACAGCACGTGCCCGAGCAGCTGGCCCGAGTCGGTGTAGGAGAAGCCCTTCTCGCTCTCGAGTTCGACCGTCTTGCCGATGTCGTGCACGAGCACGCCCACGAGCAGGAGGTCGCGGTCCATGTCGGGGTAGAGCGGGGCCACGAGATCCGCCAGCCGCGTCAGGTTCACGACGTGGTCGAGCAGGCCGCCGGCGTAGGCGTGATGGTGCTTGACGCCGGCGGGGGTGGCGACGAAGCGGTCCATCAGCGACTGGTCGTCGAGAAGCTCGGCTACCAGGGCGTCGAGCGGCGGCCGGAGGCCCGCGAGCAGGCCCCGCAGTTCGACGAACAGCCGCTCCACGTCCACCGGCGTGAGCACCCGAAACTCCCGCTCGTCCACCGTGCCCGGATCGGCCCGCTCGATCGCCGCGATGATGATCTGCATCGCGCCGGAGTAGAGCTGCGTGTGGCCGTCCACGTGGACGTAGTCGCCGTCCTCGAAGGCGTCGAAGTCGGCATCGGAGGCGTTCCAGAGCCGGCCGGTGATCGTGCCGCTCTTGTCGGCCAGATCGACCTGCATGTAGAGCTGCCCGTTGCGGTTGGGCCGCAGCTGCTTGTGGGTCGCCAGGAAGACCTGGTCGATCTTTGCCTGGGCCGGCAGTTCCGAGATCAGTCGTCGCGACATCGGAGGCAGTCTACGGCCGCCGCGACCCGTCCCACAAACACGGCGGCCACCGCTACAATCCCGGGCTTTGCCCCCGCCCCGAACCACGTCTGCGGAGACTTTTCCAGCGATGCCGGCCAACGCGATCAGCCCCACCCGGGCCGAGGATTATCCAGAGTGGTATCAGCAGGTGGTGCGGGCCGCCGACCTGGCCGAGCCCTCGCCCGTCCGCGGCTGCATGGTGATCAAGCCCCACGGCTATGCGATCTGGGAGCTGATGCAGGGCATCCTCGACCGGATGTTCAAGGCGACAGGCCATGTCAACGCCTACTTCCCGCTCTTCATCCCGCTTTCCTATCTCGAGCAGGAGGCCAAGCACGTCGAGGGCTTCGCCAAGGAGTGCGCCGTGGTCACGCACCACCGCCTCGAACTCGGCCCCGACGGCAAGCTGATCCCCACGGGCAAACTCGAGGAGCCGCTGGTGGTGCGGCCCACGAGCGAGACGATCATCGGCGCGATGTACGCCAAGTGGATCCAGTCGTGGCGGGATCTGCCCGTGCTCATCAATCAGTGGGCCAACGTGGTCCGCTGGGAGATGCGGCCGCGGGTGTTCCTGCGGACGGCCGAGTTTCTCTGGCAGGAGGGGCACACGGCCCACGCCACCCGCGAGGAGGCCGAGGACGAGACGCGGAAGATGCTCGACGTCTATGCCACCTTCGCCGAGCGGGATCTGGCGATGCCCGTCATCAAGGGCCCCAAGCCCTCCGGCGAGCGGTTTCCGGGCGCGGTGGACACCCTCTCCATCGAGGCGATGATGCAGGACGGCAAGGCCCTTCAGGCGGGCACCTCCCACTTCCTCGGCCAGAACTTCGCCAAGGCCCAGAACATCAAGTTCGCCAGTGCCACGGGCGCCGAAGAGTTTTGCTGGACGACCTCGTGGGGTGTCTCCACGCGGCTGATCGGCGCGGTGATCATGACCCACTCCGACGACGACGGCCTCGTGCTGCCGCCGCGGATCGCGCCCCAGCACGCAGTGATTCTGCCGATCTTCCGCACCGATGAGGAGCGGGCGGCCGTGCTCGACGCCTGCGGGAAACTCGAAGCGGCGATCCGGTCGGCCTCGTTCGCCGAGGGACCGGTCCGCGTGAAGACCGACGCCCGCGACCTGCGCGGCGGCGACAAGGTCTGGCAGCACGTCAAGCAGGGGGTGCCGGTGCGGATCGAGATCGGGCCGCGGGATCTGGCCGCCGGCGCGGCGAGCGTGACCCGCCGCGACCGCGGCGCGAAGGAGCGGGAGGCGATCCCGCTGGCCG
>CAMCPF010000219.1 GCA_945876515.1 Candidatus Kuenenia stuttgartensis | reverse complement strand
CGGCAGTTTACCGCAGGGAGCCAGCCCGGTTCGTCAGCTCCGCCGGGAACGGGGTGCGGCAGGCCGGGCGGCGGCACGGGGGAGGGCATGGCCGTTGCGGGACGGCTGAAACGACACGCTCAAGACACGGGCCGACGTCCGGCCGGCCGGGGCGACCGTGTGCGGCAGCGAGGCATCGAGGTAGATGCTGTCGCCCGGGCCCAGCTGGATGGTCTCGTCGCCGTAGGCGACCGTCACTTCGCCGTCGAGGATGTGCAGGAACCGCTCACCATCGTGATGATCGACCGCCTTCCGCTGGCCGTTGACGGAGACGTGCAGGATCGTCGGCTCCATCGCCCGTTCTCGCCAGGCCTCCGCCAGCCGCTCGATCACCACACCTCCGCGGCCGTCGCGGCCAGGCGGCGTGCGCCCGCCATTCCGCCGATCGATCACCACCCGGGGCGGAACCGACAGACCGGCGACGAGGTGCTCGACACTGCATTCCAGCGCCTCCGCCAGCCGCACCAGCCCCTCGAGCGACGGCGCGAGCAGGCCGTTCTCCACCTTCGACAGCCAACTCACCGTAAAGTCGGTACGGGAGACGACTTCTTCGAGCGTCAATCGCCTGGCCGTCCGGGCGGCGCGGATGCGGCGACCCAAGTCGGTGAGATTGAGTGGAGGCGGCATGACAGCGAAGTATGGTTCGCCGCCAATCCTCCATCAAGGGGGGTTCATCATTCTAAGATTGGGATTCGGTGAGGGGGGCTACCCCAGCCGATGATCCGGAGGGCCGCCGCCTCGCCCCAATCCGAGCCAGGCCCTGGCTGCGATCGATTTCCCGCTCAAGCGCCGGGGCGGCGGAAGTGGCGGTAGGCCTGGAGGACGTCGTAGAGGTCGGCCGAAACCGCGATCTCTTCGTCGGCGAAGTCCTTGAGCCAGGTCCGGTCGCTGGTGACCGCGTCGGCCAAGAGGGGCAGAACCTCTCCAAGCGGCACGCGGACGCCAGTGGGGGCCAGGGGGAGCGTGGCACAGGCCACCGACTCACCCTCCGGTTCGGTGTAGAGACGCAAGCGCCGCATCGCCATGGCATGTACTCCCTTGCCTTGGGATTCCGAGGGAAGCCGGCGGGCTCGAAACCCGTCCTGGGTCGGCCGTCATCCTGACGATCACCGACTTCCGTTTGTTTCATCGGCCGTCGGGGCCGCCAAGGTTTGGCCAAACGCCCCGGTTGTGACGAAGAGAACCGTCGTACCGGGGCTCGGAGGCCGCTTTGGAGGGGTTGGGTAAGCGGAGAGGTCGGCGGCTCACGCCGGTCCGGTCGTCCCGCCGGCCCGTTCGAGCCGGCCGGCCCGATAGGCCTCGCCGATGCTCTTGGGTACGAGCGACTCCGCCTCCAGGAGCCGGGCTCGGTTCTCCGAGACTGAGGCCTTCATCTCCTGCTCGCGGGCGATCGCCACGCTCCGCCGCTCCTCGGCCTTGGCCCGGGCCACGCGGGTGTCGGCCTCGGCCTGGTCGGCCTGGAGCCGGGCACCGATGTTCTCTCCCACCTCGATGTCGGCGATGTCGATGGAGACGATTTGGAACGCGGTCTGGGCGTCGAGGCCCCGTTGGAGCACGGCCTTGGAGATCGTGTCGGGATGTTCCATCACCTTGAAGTGGCTCTCTGCCGAGCCGATCGAGGTGATGATGCCCTCGCCGACCCGGGCGATGATCGTCTCCTCGGTGGCGCCGCCAATCAGCTGCTGGAGGTTCGTCCGCACCGTCACTCGGGCCCGGATCTTCAGCTCCACGCCGTTCTTGGCGACGGCCGAGAGCGTCGATTTGCCGCTGGCCGTATCAGGGCAGTCGATGACCTTGGGGTTGACGCTCGTCTGCACAGCGTCGAGCACGTCGCGGCCGGCCAGGTCGATGGCACAGGCTCGGTCGAAGTCGAGGTCGAGGTCGGCCCGCTGGGCCGCGATCAGGGCGCGGATCACGCGGGGAACGTCACCGCCAGCGAGGTAGTGGGCCTCGAGTTTACGGGCGGTGATGTCGCCCAGACCGGCCTGGGCGGCCATGATCCTGGCCTGCACGATCGTGCGGGCGTTGACCTTGCGGAGGCTCATCCCCAGGAGTTCGAAGAACGTCACCCGGGCCTTCGACCAGTAGGCCTGAAACCAGAGCTGTCCGTAGCTGACGATCAGGAGCAGCATCGTCAGCGCGACGATGGCCAACAGGACGGCGGCGGCGAACACGAGGGCGGGCTGGTCGGGCATGGGGCGGGGGCTCCGGGAAGAACTCACCGCAAGCCTAGTTCGCGGAAGTCCGCCGGGGAAATTGCCGGTTTTTCCGCCGGGATGCCGTCCGTCAGGCCTCGATCCAGCCGCCACCCAAGAGCTGGTCGCCGCGGTAGACCACGGCCGGCTGGCCCGGCGAGATCGGCCCCGGACTCGCCTCGGGGCCGCCGGTGAACCGGGCCTGGAAGCGGCCGCCGGCGAGCGGTGTGACGATCGCCGGGGCGGCCGACCGCTGGGCCCGACACTGCACCTCGCAGGCGATCGGCCCGACCGGTGGCTCTGCGAGCCAGCGCACATCCGCTGCGACGAGGTCTGTTTCCGGCACCGCCGCCCGTGGTCCGACCACGACCCGGTTGGTGTCGGCCTCGATCCGCACGACATGCTGGGCTTCGCCGGTCGCGATCCCCAGGCCCCGCCGCTGGCCGACCGTGAAGCGCTCGATGCCTTCGTGCCGCCCGAGCACCCGCCCGGCGGCATCGATGATCTCGCCGGCCCGCGAGCCACCCAGCCTGGTCGCCACGAGCTCGGCGTGCCGGCCCGGCGCGACGAAGCAGATTTCCTGGCTGTCGGGCTTGTCGGCCGTCACCAGGCCGAGGGCCGCCGCCTGCTTCCGCACCGCTGCCTTTGCCAGGCCGCCGACCGGCAGCAGCATCTTCCCGAGCCGCTCCCGCTCGATGTCGAAGAGCACATACGACTGGTCGCGATCGGCATCGAGACCACGACGGAGGACGGGCTCACCGCCGGGGCCGCGGTCCAGGCGGGCGTAGTGGCCCGTGGCGACGTGGCTGGCGCCGATCGCGGCGGCGTGCTCGAACAGCCTGCCGAACTTCAGCCAGGCGTTGCACCGCACGCAGGGGTTGGGGGTGCGGCCCCGAGCATACTCGGCCGCGAAGTCGGTGATGATCCGGTCGAAGTCGGCCGAAAGGTCGAGCGGATAGAGCGGAATCCCCAGTCGGTCGGCCACGCGGCGGGCGTCGAGCGCGTCGGCGGCGCTGCAGCAGCCCTGGTGCCCCGGCCGGGGGTCCACGACCGCGAGCGCTCCGGTCGGCAGGGCCGGGGCCGCATGCCGCATGAACACGCCGACGCAGTCGTAGCCCTGCTCGACCAGGAGCGCGGCGGCCACGCTGGAATCGACGCCTCCACTCATGGCGACGACGACGCGGGAACGAGGCTCGGCCATGGCCCTAATAGTGTAGGACCGCTTCCACGCGGTGGGGGGCGAGGCGTTCACGACCGCCGAGCGGCCCGATCTCGACTAAGAACGCAGCCCCTGCCACCACCCCGCCGGCGGCCTCAATGAGCCGCATGCAGGCCGCTGCCGTGCCGCCGGTGGCGAGCACGTCGTCCACCACCAGCACCCGCGCGGCCCGGGCGAGGATGCCGGCGTGCATCTCCAGCTTGTCGCGGCCGTATTCGAGCTCGTATTCGTGGGCGATCGTGTCGGCCGGGAGCTTGCCCGGTTTACGGACGGGGATCACACCCAGGCCCAGTTCCAGCGCCAGGGGGCCGGCGAACAGGAACCCGCGGGCCTCTACCGCCGCCAGGGCGTCGAGCGGCTCCCCCCGCCATGGCTCGGCCAGCCGGCGGATCGCCTCGGCGAAGCCGGCGGCGTCGGCCAAGAGTGGCGTGATGTCACGGAACAGGATCCCGGGCTTCGGGAAGTCCGGCACCGGGCGAATCAGGCTGGCGAGGTCCATGGCGTAGGGTTCCTGACGGGCGTCGCTTGAAGGCCGGCGAGTAGTCTACCGGCAGCCGCTTGTCAGGCGCCGCGGCGGAGGTGGAGGCTTACCCGCGGGCTGGCCTCCAGTTCGAGCGCGAGGCTGGCGAGGGTCTCGCTCTCGATCTGCCGCACCCGCTCCCGGGTCAGCCCCAGCACGGCACCGATCTCCTTGAGGGTCATCGGCTCGCCCCCCGCGAGGCCGAACCGGAGCTTGATGATCTTGCCCGCCCGCTCGTCGAGTTCGTCGATTCGCCGGAGCACGTGACGGAGCGTGTCCTCGTCGAGCATCACCTCGGCCGGACAACGCGTGTTCTCGTCCATCACCAGTTCGCCGAGCGACCAGCCCCCCTCGGCGGCTTCGGCCTGGGGCGCCGCCTGGTGGACATGGATCGCCTTCTTGATGATCGGCAGCTTCTTGCGGGCCAGGCCCAGCATCCGAGCCACCTCCTCCGGCGTGGGCGTGCGGCCGAGGCTCTCGGAGAGCCGCAGTGTCGCCCGGCGCCACTTGGAGAGCAGCTCGACCATGTAGGCCGGAATCCGGATCGTCTTCCCGGAGTTGATCAGGGCCCGCTTGATCGATTGCTTGATCCAGTAGCTGGCGTAGGTGCTGAACCGCGTGCCCATCGTGGGGTCGAAGCCCTCGACGGCCCGCAGCAGGCCGAGGTTGCCTTCCTCGATCAGGTCCGGCAGCGGCAGGCCGCGGTTGGCGTAGCCGCGGGCGATGTTGACCACGAGCCGGAGGTTGGCCCGCACCATGTGGTCGCGGGCCAGTGGGTCGCCGCCGCGGATCGCGTTGGCCAGCCGCTTCTCGTCGTCAGCGGTGAGCAGGGCCGTCTCATTGATGTCCCGGAGGTAGGTCTCGAGCGGGTTTTGGACGGCGGTGGCTTTCTTGCGACGCGGGGGCGTGGGCATGGACGGGCTCTCGGAGGCAAACCGGGAAACGAGGGCGGGGCGACGCGGCCGTGCCGGGGCGGCGAGTGGCCACCGGTGGAACCGCGGAGCCGGTGACAACCGGCCCGAGAGTGCATATCGACGACCGCCCGCGGCGGCTGCACAAACCCGGCGGGAAAGTCATGCCGTGCCGGCTGTGCGGGACGTGCCGCGCCACGAAGAGAAAAGGGGGCTGTCCCCTGATCAGGGACAGCCCCCACGATGCGCTCGGCGGGTTCAGTCTGTTCAGCGCCTCGGCAACTGACCGCCGGGCGTGAGTTCGTCGATGATCTGGGGAATGTACTTGGCGAGCACCTCGGCGAGTTGCTCACGATCGACGCCGCGACGGCGGGCGAGCTCCTCGAGCTCCCGCGTGCCGAAGGCGTCTTCGATCTGCCGCCGCTCGACCGGCTTGTTGGGGCCGGTGCGGACCCACGAATCGACCTGGTCCCGCATCCCCTTTTCCTCGAACTGCTTGACGACGTCGGGTAGCCGCTGGGCCGAGCCGCCGCCAAAGATCTGGCCGAGGATGTCGTTCAAGTCATCGGCCGACGGCATGCCCTGAGGCGGCTGGGCCGGTCGGCTCTGGGGCTGCTGCCGCTGCGGAGCCTGGGGCTGGGGCTGGGAGGCGCCTGCGATCACCTGCTTGAGAATCTCGCCGAGGATGTCCATCACGTGTCTCCGAGAAGGGGGTCTGGCCGGGCGTTCGCCCGTGGCACTCACGGGCGACTCCGACCGAGCCGAAACGCTACCAGATCGTGAGCGG
>CAMCPF010000218.1 GCA_945876515.1 Candidatus Kuenenia stuttgartensis | reverse complement strand
CCCGGAGCCGGCCTTGCTGGCAAGCGCAGGCAGGATGCCGAAAGCGAAGCCAGCATGGAGTGAGCGAAGGCCAGGATGGCCGTAGCGAACGTCCGGGCGACGGGCCACGGGCAGCCCCGGCCGGCGTTTGACGATGGGCACTCTTCCGGCTTCTGGACCCACGTGCCCGGCCCGGTTCAGGCCGATTTTCACGGTCTGGACACGTTCGGGGCCGAACGGGTATATCTTCGCGGTGAACACGGGCAAGCGGCGCAGTCTGGAGGCTGCCCAGCCCGTGACATGTCCGGCTCCGAGCCCGTGGAGGATTTGCAAGGTGGCATCAGTTCAAGATCGAGTGATCGAAATCGTGGCGTCGCAGCTCGGGGGCAACAAGGAGCAGATCACCCGGGAGACGTCGTTCATCAACGACCTCGGCGCCGACTCGCTCGACACCGTCGAACTGGTGATGGAACTCGAGGAAGAGTTCGAGATCAACATCCCCGACGATGCTGCCGAGAAGATCCAGACCGTCGGCCAGGCGATCGAGTTCATCGAGAAGCAGCAGGCCTCCGGGTCTGCCGCCGGTTGAGCGGCGGGAGACGCGATGAAGCGACGGGCGGTGGTGACGGGCCTCGGATTGGTGACGTCACTGGGACGGGCCATCGAGACTTTCTGGGAGCGGGTCGTCCGCGGTGACAGCGGAGTCGGCCCGATCGACCTGTTCGGCGTCGAGGGCTACCGCGTCCAGTTCGGCGGCCAAGTGCACTGGAACGGGGAAGCCGAGGGCATCGCGCCGCCGAAGGAGCTCAAGCGGCTCGACCGATTTACCCAGTTCGCACTCGCCTCGGCCAAAGACGCCGTGGCCGACTCGGGGCTCGACTTCGCGCAGGAAGACCCCTTCCGCTGCGGCGTGGTGATCGGGTCGGGCATCGGCGGGTTGTGGGAGTTCGAGGTTCAGGAGGAGCGGCTGCTCCACAAGGGCATCGACAAGGTCTCGCCGTTCACGATCCCGAAGCTGATGGTCAACTCGGCCAGCGGCCACGTCTCGAGTCTGTACGGAATCAAGGGGCCGAACTTCGCCGTGGCCACCGCCTGCGCCAGCGCCGCCAACTCGATCGGCTCGGCCCTGCGGGCGATCCAATACGGTGACGCCGACGTGATGGTCACCGGCGGCAGCGAGGCCGCCCTGACGCCGATCGGACTGGCCAGTTTCCAGAACATGCGGGCCCTCTCCTTCCGGTCCGAAGCGCCCCAGGCCGCCAGCCGCCCGTTTGACGCCGACCGGGACGGGTTCGTGTTGGCCGAGGGAGCCGGCGTGATCGTGATCGAGGAGTTGGAGCACGCCCGCCGCCGCGGGGCGCGGATCTACGCCGAACTCAAGGGCTACGGCGCCAGCGGCGACGCCGGCCATATCACACAGCCCGACGAGGAGGGCCGCGGCGCCGGCCAGGCGATGGCCGCGGCGCTGGCCGACGCGGGCCTGGGCGTGGACGCCGTCCATTACATCAATGCCCACGGCACAAGCACGCCCCTGGGGGACAAGGCCGAGACGGCCGCGATCAAACGGGTGTTCGGGCCGCAGGCGAAACGGC
Organism: Candidatus Kuenenia stuttgartensis; assembly: GCA_945876515.1. Lineage (GTDB taxonomy): Bacteria > Planctomycetota > Planctomycetia > Pirellulales > UBA1268 > QWPN01. The sequence goes on along the minus strand of CAMCPF010000218.1, from coordinate 4,107 downwards.
TCGCCGTCTCCAGCACGAAGAGCCAACTCGGCCACACGCTCGGGGCCAGCGGCGGCATCGAGGCCGTGGTGTGCTCGCTCACGATCGCCCGGAACTTGATCACACCCACCATCAACTACCACACGCCCGATCCGGCCTGTGACCTCGACTACACGCCCAACGTCGCCCGCGAGGCAAAGGTGGACGTGGCGATGAGCAACAGTTTCGGCTTCGGGGGCCACAACGCGAGCCTCGTGCTCGCCCGGCTCGATTCCTGATCCGCCCGGCTCCCGCCCGGAGGGCCACCGACCATGGAACGGTCGCGGCAGCACCTTGTGCTTGGAGTCGTGGCGGCGGCCTGCCTGTTCGGGCCGGGCCGCGCGGCGGCCCAGCTGCCCACCGACGCGGGACAGACCTGGAAGACCTACGACCTCTCGGCCTTCGTCAAGGTCGCGGGCGAGGGAAGCGAGCGGCACGTCGTCGAGTGGATCCTGCAGGAGACGGGCTATCCCGCCTGGCATGGCACGATCCCGGCATCGCTCTCCGCCGGCGACGGCAAGCTGTCCTGCTTCCATACGCCCGAGATGCAGGCGCAGGTGGGCGAGATCGTCGAGCGGTTCGTAGCGGAGGCGGACGCGCCGCATCGGTTCACGGTGCGGGTGTTCGGCATGGACGGCCCCGGCTGGCGGGCCAAGGCCCGGCCGGCGCTCCAGCCGATTCCCACGGCCACGCCGGGCGTGCAGGCCTGGATCGTGCCCCGCGAGACGGCGGCGGCGGTGCTCGCGGGGTTGCGGGGCCGCAGCGACGTCGCCGAGCTTCCGACCGGTCCGGCGCTCGCCGCCAACGGGCTGCCCGCGTCGCTCAAGGGAGGGCGGCAACAGGCCTACGTGGAAGACTACGGCCTGACTCCCAACGCCTGGCCCGGCTGGCAGCCCAGGCAGGCGACCTGCGACGAAGGGCTGGCGATCGACCTGCATCCGCTCGTCTCCCGCGACGGCCTGGCGGTCGAGGCCGCGTTTCGCTGCCGCATCGACCAGATCGAGCGGATGGCGCCGATCTCGCTGCCGACCCCGGCCGGGGGGCAGGCGCTGGCCGCCCAGGTGCCGCAGGTGGCGGCGGTCCGGATCGGGGAGCGGTTCCGCTGGCCCGCCTCGCACACGCTGGTGATCGGGCTCGGGTTGGTGCCGTGGCCGGTGCCCGCGCAAAATGATTCGGTCATGGCCCTGATGCCCGGCGTCGAACGGCGTGACGTCGTGGTCGTGGTAGAGCCGCGGCTGGCCAGCGGCCGCTGAACGGCGGCCGCGCCGGCCACCCCAACGCGGCGGGTTCGGAAATCAGCGAGACGGAGACGGCATGAGCGAGCGACGGGTGGTGGTGACGGGGCTGGGTCTGGTCTGCCCACTCGGCCTGACGGCCGATGCGTTTTGGACGGCGCTCGATCGGGGGACGAGCGGCGTGGGCCCGATCGAGTCGTTCTCGCCGGCCGGATTGCCGCTGCGGCACGCCGCCGAGGCTCGCTGCTTCACCGGTGCGATCGCCGATTTCGGCGAACTCGAGGGCGAAAAGAAGAAGGCGATCCGCAAGGGACTCAAGGTGATGTGCCGCGAGAGCCAGATGGCCGTGGCCGCGGCCCAGCGAGCCCTCCACGACGCAGGCGATGCGTTGGCTCACCATCCCGCGGAGCGGTTCGGCTGCGTGTTCGGCTCCGACTACATGCTCACCCTGCCGGAAGACTTCACCTCCGGCATCGCCGCCTGCCGCGCGGCCGATGGCGGCTTCGATTTCCAGCGCTGGGCCAGCGACGGCATGCCGCTGCTCAATCCCCTCTGGCTGCTCAAGTATCTGCCCAACATGCCGGGCAGCCACATCGCGATCTACAACGACCTCCGTGGCCCGAGCAATTCGCTGACCGTGCGGGAGGCGAGCGGCCACCTGGCCGTGGGCGAGGCCGCCGTGACGATCCGGCGGGGCATGGCCGACATCATGGTGGCGGGCGCCACGGGCACGCGGGTGCATCCGATGAAGACGGTGCATGCCCTCCAGTGCGAGCAGGTGGCCCTCGACGAGTCCGGTGACGATCCCGCTGGCTGGAGCCGCCCCTTCGACCGTGACCGCCGCGGCATGGTGCTCGGCGAGGGCGCGGCCGTCTTGATCCTCGAGGAACTCGAGTCGGCTCGCCGGCGAGGCGCCCGCATCTACGCGGAACTCGCGGGCCACGCCGCGGCCTGCGGCACCGAGCGCGGCGGCGCGGGCCGGCGCCGGGAAGCACTCGCCCAGGTGCTCGGAACGGCGCTCGGCCGGGCCGGCCTCGGGGCCGACACGCTCGGCCACGTTCACGCGCAGGGCCTGAGCACGGTCACCGGCGACCGCGAGGAGGCCGCGGCGCTGGGCGACGTGCTGGGGCCGGTGGCCGGGCGGATTCCCACCGTCGCGGCCAAGAGCCACTTCGGCAATCTCGGCGCGGGCAGCGGCCTGGTGGAGTGCGTGGCCAGCATCATGGCGCTGGAGAAAGGCAGCCTGTTCCCCATCCTGAACTACGCGTCGCTCGACGAGGACTGCCCGATTCGGGCCGCCCGGCGGGGTGACGCGGCCGGTGACTCGTTCGTCTCGGTGGCCGCCACGCCCCAAGGACAGGCCGGTGCGGTCGCCTTCCGCCGCTGGCCCACAGAGCCGACCGCTGCTTGACAGTCTGCCCGCGGTCGCCTAGTCTCACACGCTTGGCTCACGTGAGGATGGCTGCTGGTTCGCGGATTTGCTTCCAGGCCTCCCCCCCTTGCCGCCCCTGGCGGTCGGGGTGGTGGTCTCGGCGCCCATGTCGTGCAATGGCGTCGGCAGTGCCGGCGGCGGCATTCCATGTGGTCCGCGCCGAGACACCATGAAGCCCGAAGAAATCCTCCGCATCGTCGACGCGATTCATCGCGACAAGAACATCGACAAGGAGTTCGTGTTCCAGGCCATCGAGGCGGCCCTGGCCACGGCCCTGGCGCGGCAGTATGGCGAGACGGCGGCGATCGTGATCGCGATCGACCGCAACGACGGCACGATCGCGGGCACCCACGACGGCCAGCCGATCGAGTCGGCTGAACTGGCGGGGCGAATCGGTGCCCAGACCGCCAAGCAGGTGATCATCCAGAAGATCCGCGAAGCCGAGCGGGACGCCATCCACGACGAGTTCGAGGAGCAGGTCGGCCACATGGTCTCGGGCGTGGTGACCCGGTTCGAGGGGGCGACGGCCACGGTGACCCTTGGCACCAACGAGGCCATCCTGCCCCGCAGCGAGCAGATTCCGGGCGAGAGCTACCATCCCAACGAACGCATCCGGGCCACGATCTTCGAGGTGCGGAAGGTCGGCAGCCGGGTGAAGATCATCCTCTCGCGAATCCGACCGCAACTCGTCCAGCGGTTGTTCGAGCAGGAGATCCCCGAGATCGCCGACGGCGTGATCGAGATCCGGGCGATCGCCCGCGAGCCTGGCTACCGCAGCAAGGTGGCCGTGATCAGCTCCGACAACCGGATCGACTGCGTCGGCGCCTGTGTGGGCGTCCGCGGCAACCGGATCAAGAACATCGTCGAGGAACTCGGCGGCGAGCGGATCGACATCGTCCGCTGGAGCGACGATCTTCAGGTGCTGGTGCCCAATGCCCTGCAGCCGGCCGAGGTCGATGAGGTGATCCTCTGCCAGATGCTGGGCCGCGGGATCGTGCTCGTCCGCGAGGATCAGCTGTCGCTGGCGATCGGCCGCCGGGGCCAGAATGTCCGGCTGGCGAGCAAGCTCTGCGGCTGGGACATCGAGATCATGACCCAGGAAGAACTCGACCAGCAGATCGAGCGGGCGACCGCGGGCTTCGCCTCGATCGAGGGGCTCGACGACTCGCTGGCCGAGCGGCTGGTGGGCGAGGGCTTCCTTTCTTACGACGACCTCTCCGTGATCGAGCCGGATGACCTGATGGAGATGGGCGGCTTGTCCGCCGAGGCGGTCGACCACATAGTTGCCGAGGCGGAACGCCGGGCGGCGATGGCCGAAGAGGCTGCGGCCGACGAGCGACGCAAGCAGCGGGAACAGGAGCGGATCGCCAAGGCGACCGCGGAGGCCGAAGCGGCCGAGGCGGCCCTGATGGCCGGCAAGGC
>CAMCPF010000217.1 GCA_945876515.1 Candidatus Kuenenia stuttgartensis | reverse complement strand
GCCGGGCCCGGCTTGCGGAATGCCGGCCGCGTTGACGTAGATCGTCTGGTCGGTGTTGTTGCGGGCCACGTCCTGCGTGGGCCGCAGTTCCGTGATGAACCCCGTGTTCGACGAGGCCCGGGCGATCTGCGACAGCCACATCCCGGTGTACCCGACGTTGAGGCTGATCGCCTGGCTCACCTTGAACTGGGCCCCGAGTCGCCACTCGCCGATCGGAGAAAACACGAATCGGTGTTCCGCCGCGTTGGTAGTGTCGATCTGGCCGGTCGGGAAGATTTGGTTGATCAGCGGCGAGTTCGGGATTTCGACCACCGTCGCCGTCGCGCCGCCGACGGCACCCTGCGTGACGTTGACCGTCGTCAGGCCGCCGCCCGCGAAGTTCGTCCGCAGGTAGTCGGCACCGGTCGCTTCGGCGAAGTTCGATCCCTTGTAGATGTTGTTCTGCCAGTTGAAGCCGGCGGTGAACTTGCCGCCGAACTGCCATGACCAACGGCCCCGCTGACCTTCGAACATCATCCCAAACTCCGGTCCCACGAGATTATTGGACGTGTACGTCTCCCAGTCACCCAACTGGAAGAGCGAACCCGGCCCCACCCCCGTGAGCGTCGAAGGGAGGTCCGTGGTAAGGATGCCGAGTTGTCCGGCTCCGTTGAAAGGCTGATTGATGACCTCCCCCCCGGGGCCGACGCCCCCGTCCCCGCCCGCGGGAACGTTGAACTCATTCTGGTAACTCGTGTAGGTCATCTGGTATCGCTCGGCGAACTGGATGAACCTCGGGCCGAGGGAGAAGGTCAGGTCGCCGTCACCGGGCTGCCGCCCGAGGGCGCGGTTGACTGTAAACGCCACTCCGGCGCTCTGGATCTCGGTGTCGTTCTTCTGGACCAGCGTCTGCGTGATGAGGTGATCCGGCGGAGGGCTCTCGGACGTGGTCTCGATCGTTACTGAAGCAATGGTCGCCCCGCCCCCGATGAGACCCCCGCCGCCATCCGCATCGCTGAACTCGATGTTGACTTCTTGCGTCGGCGAACTCGCTGCAAACTCACTGATCGTGCGAAACTCCTGAGACTGGGCTCCGAGCTGGAAGTAGGAGAGGTGGATGCCCCGGTCGTTGTACGACCAGCCGCCTTCGTAGCGATTGCCCCACGTCATCTTCGTCCGCATCCAGCTCGTGTTCAGATCAAACTCGGTCGGTTCGGCCCCGATCTCGAAGTAGGTGACGTCCGGAGCCGACTGCGGGATCACCTGCTCCGTCGGCGGCGGGCTCGTGGTGATCACGATCGGGAACTCTTGGGCGTATTCCAGGTAGTCGTTGTTGAGCTGGACGACCGTCTGCGGCGAGACGGGATTTGTCGGGATGATCGAGAACCCGACCTGCGTACGACCGGTCTGGGTCACGCGGGGCACCGTGATGCCCCAGTACAGCCGGTCGTAATCGAAATAAATGCCGTCCCGATCCTCTTTGTAGATGTTGTAGTCGCCGAGGTCCGGGGGCGCGAACAACTGGAAGTCGTAGAAGTCCTGGTCCGGCAGAAGCGGCATCCAGTCGCCGGCGACGGCGGTGCTCGAGGCCGCCGCTGCGAGGATTGCCGCCAGGAACCGCTTGAAACCCAGTGTCGTGGCCATCGCTTTTCGCCCTGTGGTGCAGGAGCCATTCCATCCGCCTGTGCGGATCGCTCCTCTCGTATCGGTCGTGCCGGTGGGCCGGGTTGACGAATCTTGGAAAACCCTGCGGGTCCGGGGGGCCGTCCGGCCAGCCCGGACTGTCGAAGCACCGGACCGTGGCCCCAGCGGCCCGGTCGGGTATCCTGCAATTCGTGGCCCAAACGCCCATGAGCCCGTCCTGGAGTCCGCTTCCGATGCCGCACAAGGCCCACCGCACCTCCGCCGCCCCCCTGCTTGCCCTGTTTGCCGGCCTCACCACTGTGCTGGCGGCCACGGCCCTGGAACCGGTTCGCGACCGGGAAGCCGCCGTCGCCGAGCAGGTCGAGTTCCTCCGACTCTCCCGCACCGACGCCGGGGAACTCGAATCGCTCGACACCTCGATCGTGGCCTACACGGAGGACGCCCGGGTGGCCGCCCGGGCCGGACGCAAGCCGGTGACCGTGGATCTGGTGGCGGCCGTCCACCTCGGCGGGGGCGACTATTACGAGACGCTCGACCGGTTGTTCAGCGAGTACGACGCCGTCCTGTATGAACTCGTAGCCCCGCCGAACGAGCGGCCGAGGCCGGGCCGCAAGCCCAGCGGAGCCATTGGCTCCGCCCAGCAGGGCCTGACCAAGCTGCTGGGCCTCGAGTTCCAACTCGAGAGCATCGACTACACGGCCGCCAACTTCGTGCACGCCGATCTCTCCCCCAGGGAGTTTCAGCAGGCCATGAAAAAGCGGGGCGAGTCGTGGTGGAGCATGTTCACCAAGATCATGAGCGAGAGCATGGAGCGGGCGGAGCGGGGCGAGACCGCTGCGCCCGAGGTGGGCGTGGGCGAACTCTTCGGCCTGCTGTTCGGGGGTGGGGCCGACCGCCAGATCCGCCTCCGGCGAATGATGGCCGAGCAGTTCTCCGACATGGACGTGCTCACGAGCGCCTTCGGCGGTGAGGAGGGCTCCACGCGGATCACCGACCGCAACGCCGCCGCCCTCGCGGTGCTCAAGAAGCGGATCGCCGCAGGCGACCGGCGGATCGCCATCTTTTATGGGGCGGCCCACATGGACGACTTCGATCGCCGGCTGCGGGAAGACTTCTCGCTTCAGCCCGGCGAGACCGTCTGGCTCGAGGCATGGGACCTCCGCGAACCGGCCGCGCGGAAGTGACCAGAGCCGGCTGCGCTCCGGCTGATTCCGCTGGCGGCTTCCACGAGACGCTTTGACCACGCCGTCGCCACGAGTCGCGTCTCCGCGAGCACTCCGTCGTAGCCGAGAATCTCGACCGTCTCACCGACCGGGTCAAACTCCAACTCGCCGCGGAAGCCATGGGCGGCGAGAGCGGCCACCACCTCCGCCAGCGGCAGCCGGCCATGGCCGGCGGGCAGTCGGTCTTCGGCAGCCGTGGCCGGTCCGGTGCGGTCGGCGACCTGCACAACCGCCGTCCGCTCGGCCAGCCGCGGCAAGAGCTTGTCGAGCTCGGGATCGTCGGCCCAGTGCCAGAGGTCGAGGGCCAGCCGCACCGCCGGATCATCGAAGCCTTCCACGAGTTCGACCGCCTCGCCCAGCCGGCTCACGAAACTACAGCCGGCGGCCGCAACGGGATGCATCGGCTTGACGGCCAGGGTGACGCCGGCCTGCCGGGCCGGCGCGGCCAACAGTTCGATCGCCTCGGCCAACAGCCGGCGGGCGTGCGACCGGGTGTGGCCCCCGCGGCAGCCGCTGTGGACGACCAAGACAGGGGCGGCGAGCGCCTCGGCCGTCTCGATCGCCTCGAGGGCGTCGTCAATGCTCTCGTCGAACGACCGGCCATCGCCCCCGGTGAAACCACCGGCCCACTGTACGCTCGAGACCCGCAGGCCCGCAGCCGAGATCAGGGCCGCGGCTGCCGTGACACCGACGTCGGAAATCTTGGGCCTCCAGACGGAGATCGCCTCGAAGCCGTGTGCGGTGAGCCGGTCGACTTCGAGCGACAGCTCCAGCCGGGGCGTCGTCATCTGACTGATCGCGATCTCGAACATGCTCGGTCGTGCTCCAGGGGAATCGCCGCAATCGGCCGCGGCTCGGTTCGCCCGCCTCGAAGGGCCAGAGTATGGAACGCCTGCGCGCAGACTGTCCAGAGAGACGCCAACCGCGTGAGAAACTGCGGCCGCAGATCGATGGTCTCGTCGGCCGACGTTGCCAGCGTCCGGCGGGGATTCACCCTTGACAAATCATCGGCCCACCCTCTGCCTACCTACTGAACGTCGGTGAGGTTCAGGCACACGAGCCTATCCTTGCCCCGCACGTAGAGCAGACCGCGGGCGATCACCGGCGCAGCCCAGCAGGGTGGCGTGAGCAAGTCGGCCTCGCGGCCCGGCTCGACTTCGCCGACGACCCGCACGCGCGAGAGCTCCTCGTAGCGTTCAGGCGTCGCCCGCACGAGTGCCAGGTCACCATACTCACCGAGCACCACCACGTGACCGCAGGCGAGGGTCGTGCTCGCACGGCCGTAGCCCCCCTCGCTCCATTTCACCTCCCCGGTCTTCCAGTCCACGCAGGCGAGCACGGCATCGCCGGAGTTGCGGCCGCTCTCGCCGTAGAGATGCCCGTCGTGAAGCACGGGCGTGGCCCCGTGGGCCTTGAGGGCCCGGTCGGGGCGGCTGCCGCGGCGATCCTGCCTCAGCACACCCATCGCCGCCCCCCCCGGCCGCCCGGGGGGCGACGCCTCGAGCGCCGCGAGGTCGAGCAGCACGCTGCCCGGCTCATAGGCCTCGCTCAAGAGCACCTGCCCGCCACTGACTACCGGGCTCGCGGCCACCGCGCTGAACACGTCGTCGGCCCGCCAACGAAACCGGCTTTTCACGCGGCCGTCGGTCGGATCGACCACGAGGAAATCGTCCCGCATCCAGGCCAGGATGCGGGGCTCACCCCCGAGCGAGGCCGCGACCGGCGTGCTGTAACTCGCCAACTGGTCCGACGCGCGCCAGACCTCCCGGCCGGTCTCCAGGTCGAAGGCCACCAGACCACTATCGAGCCCCTTGACCAGTTCGAGCCGCTCGGGCGACGGAGGAGCCGAACCGGGCTGGCTGCCGCCCACCTGCACGACCACGAGCAGGCGGCCCTTCGACTCCAGCACGAGCGGCGCCGCGCCCACGCCAAAGAAGTTTTGCACCACGTCATAGGCGGCGGCCGTGTCCACCTGCCACAGACTTTTCCCGTCTTCGAGCCGCCGGCACTCGAGCCTCCCCTCCGGGCCGAAGCTGAGCACACGGCCGTGGGCGATCACCGGGGCGGCCCGCGGCCCGCCGTCGTAGCCGAAGGTGTCGGTGTAGGTCGTCGGATAGCGATCCTCCCAGAGCGGCCGGCCCGTCTCGGCGTGAAGGCACCTCAGTCGGCATGCTCCGCCGACGCGATCGAAGACCACCACGCGGCCAAGCGCTACCGCCGGCGAGCAGTAGCCCTCGCCCATGTCCGCATGCCAGACCACCCGCGGCCCCGCGGCCGGCCAGGGAATCGTCATCTCGGCCAGGGCACTGCGACCGTTGCCGGTCGGGCCCAGAAAGGCCCCCCAGTCCTCGCCGCTCCGCGTCGCCAGATCAGACGGCTCGCTCCCGCGGACGGGCACCACCGCCGCCAGCAGCAGAATCAATGCGGTGCGCAAAACCATCGGCATGTCGTTCACTCCCCGTTCTCGGCGGCCTGCTCCTAGAATCATACCGATCGTCCCTTCCCGCCATACTGTCCCGCGCGAGACGATGCCCCGCGAGAGCCACCCACCATGCCGCCCCAACGACCGCTCGTGATCGGCACCGGCGGGCGGCGGATCGTCATCCCGCCGGACGCTCTGGAGTGGCAGTTTGCACGGTCCTCGGGGCCCGGCGGCCAGCACGTCAACCGCACCAGTTCCAAGGCGGTGCTGCGTTTCGACGTGGCCGGCTGCCCTCACCTGCCCGAAGATGTCCGGCTGCGGCTCTGGCAACGGGAGCGGTCGCGGCTGACTGGCGAGGGCTTTCTCGTGATCGCCAGTCAGCGGCATCGCGAGCAGCCCCGCAACGTCGCCGACTGCC
>CAMCPF010000216.1 GCA_945876515.1 Candidatus Kuenenia stuttgartensis | reverse complement strand
TGACCCGTCGCGAACGCCGGTGGTAGGGTCGCTGAAATGAATGATCGCCACGTTGCGGACGGTTCCTCACGCCGGCCGGGGCCGGTTGGCCCGGCCGACGACGCCACGATCATCTCCGGCGCCGCAGGAGCGGAAGGCCAGGCGTCGACGCCGCCCCCCGCCGGTCGCGCCGCCCCCACGGCCGAGATCGGCCGGCTGCTCGAGAGCACGATGCTCGGGCCCTACCGGCTCGACGAGTTCGTGGGTGGTGGCGGGATGGGGGCGGTCTTCCGCGCCCTCGACACCACGCTCGACCGGACCGTGGCGGTGAAGGTGCTGGCCCGCCGGCAGTCGGACGACGAGGAGACGCTCCGCCGGTTTCGCAACGAGGCCCAGTCGGCGGCCCGCCTCGACCACGAAAATATCGGTCGGGTGCACGCGGTCGGCAGCGAGGGCGATTGGCACTACATCGTGTTCGAGTTCATCGAAGGCACCAATATCCGCGACCTGGTGCGGGAGGAAGGCCCCTTCGACCCGGCCCGTGCGATCGACGTGGCGATTCAGGTGGCCGACGCGCTCGAGCACGCCTCGGAGCGGGAGATCGTCCACCGGGATATCAAGCCCTCGAACATCGTAATCACGCCCGCCGGTAGGGCTCGGATCGTCGATATGGGGCTCGCCCGCATCCACCAGGTGAGCGGCGACGCCGACCTCACCGTCAGCGGGATGACCCTCGGCACGTTCGACTACATCTCCCCGGAGCAGGCCCGCGATCCGCGGGCGGCCGACGTTCGCAGCGACCTCTATTCGCTCGGCTGCACGATGTTCTTCATGCTTGTCGGCCGGCCGCCTTTCGCCGAGGGCACGATGGTGCAGAAGCTGCTGCAGCACCAGCAGGCGGCCCCGCCCGTGATCGATGAGATTCGCCCGGAGGTGCCGCGGCGGCTGGCGGCGATCGTCGAACGGCTGATGGAAAAGGATCCGCTCGACCGCTACCAGCGGCCGGCGGTGCTGGTGGCCGACCTACTGGCGTGTGCCGAGGCGGAGGGCTACGCGATCGCGGTGCCCCGACCCACGACGATGGTGGTCGCGCCGGAGGCCGTGGTCGAGTCACGGCTTCCATGGCTGATCCCGGCCCTCGCGCTGGCCGTGACGGTGGGGTTGCTGTGGGTGCGCGCGGCGAGCGAGCGGCGGTCCGGTGGGCCGGCGGCAACGCAGGACATAGCGCCCGCGCCGGCCGCCACGCAGCCGCCTGTGAGCCCCGCTGGATCGGCTCCGAGGCGGGTGGCGACCGCGGCCGAGTTCAATGCGGCCGTCGAGGGGCTGACCGAGGATCGAGTCGTCGAGCTCGACTGTGACGGCCCGATGGACGTCGCGGCCGTCGAGGTGGCCGGTCGCCGGCTGGAGATCCGAGCCGCGGCTGGGCGCTCGCCGGTGCTACGGCTGGGCGGCGGCCCCGAGGGAAGCGGCATGCGGGTCCGGCGGGGCACTCTCCTGGTTCGTGGCACGGGGCTCCATCTGGCGGATGCGGCCGTCATGGACGAGCCGCGTGCCACCCGACGGAGCCTGGTGACGGTGATGGCCGGCCGATTCGAGTGCGAGGGGTGCGTGTTACGGATGCCGGACGGTGAGCCGGCGGCGGGCGAGCCGCGTGCGGCCGCCTTCTTCAACGTCACCGGGCCGGAGTCGGTGGAGGCCGAGATCTCGCTCACCGGCGTGCGGGCCGCCGGGGGCGCCGACTTGTTCCAGGTGGCGGCGGCCGGCGGCGGGCGGGTCGTGCTGCGGTGGGACGGCGGTGCCGCCTCCACGCCCGGCCACCTGCTCGCACTCGAAGGCTCCCGAACCTCCGTCACGGTCGAGTGCGGATTCGAGGATCTGGTGGCGGCGTGCGGGGCGGGGCTCGTCGTGTCACGCGACGCGGCCTCACTGCCGCTGCCGGCTCGGCTCGTCATGCAGGCGTCGGGATGCCGGTTCGTGGTCACAGACCCCATGCGGCCGTTCATCGAGTGCTCGGGAATCGCGACTCCCGCCGAATACGCGTCGGCGGTGACCTGGCAGGATCGGCATGGGAGGTACGAGGGGGGCGGGGCCTTCCTCCGGATCGATGGGGCGGCCGAGCGGGTCGAGCAGGCGTTCGGCGAGGCTGGCCTGACCCTCGTCCACGATCCCGTCGTGGGCAGCCTGCCGCAGCCGGGGACCTGGCCGGGCTGGGGGCTCTGAGCGGCCACGGCAGGAGCTCGGCGGCCAGGTTTTCTCCGCGCTTGCTTGACGCTGGCCGAGTTCCCGGGTTTGATTGAGAAGACTGCGGCCGGGAGCGTCCCGCCGCGGGATGCCGCCTTTATGGAGTGACTCGATGACCCGCACCAGCCTGTGCTTCCGGCTCGCCGTTCTGACGGCGGTGTTCGTCCTTGGATCCGCGTCTCGCGAGGCCTTCGCGATCAAGCAGTTCGCGGACGAGTTCAAGGCGGTCTACGTCAAGGACGGCTCCCCGTTGGCCGCCGAAGTCGAGGCTGCGAAGTGCAACGTCTGCCACAAGGGCAAGAGCAAGAAAGACCGCAACGTCTATGGCGAGGCGCTGGCGAAGCTCCTCGACAAGAAGGAAGACAAGGACAACAAGGACAAGATCCGCCAGGCGCTCGAGACGGTGGCCAAGGAGTCGAGCAATCCAGCGGACGCTTCGGCGCCCACGTTCGGCGCCCTGATCGAGCAGGGCAAGCTGCCCGGTGGCCCGGTCGAGTGAGACCCTCAGGCTCCTGAAGCCTCGAGCAACAGGCGGTCGAGTTCGCCGCAGCCGGCGATGGCCTTCGCGTCGTCCGGCTGGGCGAACACCCGCACCCGCTTGACGAGGTCATCGAACTGCTCGTGGGCGAGGCTGCGCACCACGGGTGAGATCGCCGCCAGGTCCTGCCATCGGCCGACGCCGGGGCCGCCCTCGCGGTCGCGGACCTGGAGACGAAACTCCACCTCGCGTTCAGCGGGCGGGGCGTCGACGATCAGCGAAGCCGGCGCGATCGGGCGACCGAGCCGCTGGGAGAGTGAGGCCGCCAGTCGCGCGGAGATGTCGACCATCTCGGCGTAGCTCCTGCCGGCGAGGGCGGCGTGCACCTCCGGCGCGTGAGCCGCATCGAAACTGCCGGCCCGCTTGGAGAGCCGGCGAACGGGGCCGAATAGGCCGGCGACGAGCGGTTCGGCCGCGGTGCCCGCGGCGGCGGCGGTCAGCCAGTCGACGAACCCGCGGTCGTCGGTGCGCACGAGCAGGGCCGGGTCGATCGCGGTCCGCACGAGCCAAACGGCCCGCTGCAGCATCGCCGTGGCCGCCCGCACGGCGTGGTGCCAATAGACCTCGCTGAACATCACGTAGCGGGCGAAGACCATCAGCTCGGCGGCGGTGCGGCCCTTGTCGGAGATCGCGACGGCGGTGCCCGCCTCGTCGAGGCAGAGGCTCGCGAGCAGCCGATCCTGGTCGAAGTGGCGGCCGTAGGGGACGCCCGCGTGGAGGCTGTCGCGAGCGAGATAATCCATCTTGTCGACGTCGATCGGGCCCGAGAGCAGCGACTGGAGGATGCGGCCGGCCGGGTCGGTCGCCGTGCCGGCGACGAGGGCGGCGACGCGGGACGAATTGAGGCCCCACTCCGACCGGAGCACAGCGTCGATGTCACCCTGCCCGAGGATCTCCGGCAGCAGCGACTCGTGCCGCGGCAGTTCCGCCAGACCCATGTCCTCAAGCGGATGGCAGTAGGCCCAGTGGCCGACGTCGTGGAGCAGCGCCGCGGCCACGAAGGCGGTCGCATCGTCCGCCGTCACGGCCCGATCGAATCGCTCGTCGCGACGCAACCGGCGGAGGAACTCGAGCGCCAGACGGTAAACCCCGAGCGAATGCTCGAGTCGCGAGTGGGTCGCCCCCGGATAGACCAGCGACACGAGCCCCAGTTGCGAGATTCGGGCCAGCCGCCGCACGGGGGCGGTGTCGAGCAGCGCCCTCACCCGTGGCGTGAGGGGGGCCGTGTCGCCCGGCGGGAGCCGCACGCCCTCGCCTCCCGCATCGAGGGCCGCCAACTCGGGCAGGGGATCGTGAGTGGGCATGAAGCGGGGCCTGCGGGTGGACTGGCCGGAGGCAACGGCAGTCATCGAAGCAGCTAGAGCGGCGACAGTCCGGCCAGCCAGCGGAGGAGCGACGTGAACAAGACATAGAACGAAAAGTGGACCGCCGCGTTTCCGGGCTCGAGATCGAAAGCGGCCAGGGCCGCGAGGCTGCCGGCTGCCACAAACAGCGGGCCGATGACGAACCACTCGTACATGTCAGTCAGTTGCCATTCGGTCCACATCGGGATCGAGCCCCGCATCGCCCACAGGGCCGCATAGACCGCGGCACATGCCAGCGCGCGGGTGAGGAGCGGCCGGCCCGTGTAGGGCTCCAGTTCACGATTACGGACGGCCGCGTAGCCGAGAAGCACGGTGGGAACCGCCACGGCAAAGGCACCGAGCAGGAGGAGCCAGGGCGGGATGCCCGTCTGCGGGGCGGCCGCTCCGGTTGGAGGCGGGTAGATCACGGGCAGCAGGGCGGCGATCCCCATGCAGGCGATGGCACCCGCGGCGGTGAGCAGAAAAGCCCGGGTGGAAACCGCTTTGTTTCGCCGCTTGATCGGTGCCGTTGGAGCCTTGCCGGTGCCCACTGAGCTCGCGACCGGCGCCTCCGGTTCGTGGATGACCACCGCCTTGGCGGCGGGCGTCGGCACCTTGATGGGCTGCTTGCACTTGGGGCACGGCCCCGTCCGGCCGGCGAACTGGTCGCTGACGGAGAACCGCGCCTTGCAGCCGGGGCAAACGACGGGAATGGGCATCGCGGCGAAACTCGGACGACGGCGGCGCGGAACGGAAAAGCGTTGCTTTCGGGCGGTGTCAGCGGGCAGTGTCAGACCGGACGCTGCCGCCGTCAAGGGAGCCCCGGTCAGGTAGACTCAGGGTCGGTGCCGGAGCCGTGGTTTTCATTCGCAGCGGTGGATCGGAAAACAAGCCAATGAGTGCCGACGAAGAGAAGACGCGGGTGCTCCAGCGGCGGGCGGCCAAGGAATCGGTCCCCGAAGTGCCGGGCGACAAGGTCGTGTTCCACTGCCCCAACGGGCATCGGATCATGGTGTCCGCGTCGTATGCCGGAAAGCGCGGCAAGTGCAGCAAGTGCGGGATCGACGTGACGATTCCGGCCCAAGGGCGAGAGCAGGTCGTCGTTCCGAGTGTGGCCGTCATTCCGGCCCCGCCGCCGGTTCCGGTCGCGGGTGTGCCCGACCTGCAGTTCCAGCCGCCGCCGGAGCCAGTCGTCGAGGGTGCTCCGACGGCCGAGCCTGATGGGGGAGGTCACGACGCACCGGCCGGGGAGACCTGGGACTTCATCGGCAGCCCGCCTACGGAGCAACCGGCTGTGGGTGGCTTCGAGCCGGCGGCCTGGTCGTCGGCCGATACCGAGGGCGGGCTGTCCGCCGAAGGGAGCAATCCGACAGCGACGCTCGTCGGACGGCTTTGGGCCGAGCGTCAGCACGGCGGCATCATCGAACTCCACCTCTCCGGGGGCAGTGTGATCATCCCCGAGTGGTATGACATGAACTGGTCACGGGGCACCCACGGCCTGTTCGCGAGTCAAGGCGCGGACGGTTCGGTGACCTTGACGGCCGTTGCCTGGGAAACGGTCCAGAAGATCGTCGTCCGGCAACTCACCGAAGTGCCC
>CAMCPF010000215.1 GCA_945876515.1 Candidatus Kuenenia stuttgartensis | reverse complement strand
CCCTGCGGGCGGAGGCGGCCGAGCGGCTCGGCCGGATCGTGCCCGGCCTCGAGGAGCGGCTCGACCAGCCCATCGGCTCGCTCTCGGGCGGCCAGCGGCAGATCGTCACGCTCGTGATGGCCACGTGGCGGCGGCCCGAGCTGCTCCTGCTCGACGAGCACACGGCGGCCCTCGACCCGGCCGCCGCCGACCGCGTGGTGCAGGCCACATCGCAGATCATCCGCGCGGGCGGCCTGACGGCTCTCATGGTCACCCACTCGCTCGCCCAGGCGGCCTCGCTCGGCGACCGGCTCTTGCTGATCCACCGGGGCCGGATCGCACTCGACGTCTCGGGTCCGGCCAAGCGCCGGCTCACCGCCGAGGCGATCGCCGACCGCTTCGATCGCCTGCGGCGGGCCGACCAGCTCGACGACGCCGCTGCCCGAGCCCTCGCCGCCGCGTATCGCTGAATCCATGACCCCCTCGCCGCTCATGTCGTTCCTCCGCCGGTCGCTGCCCACGGCGGTGCTCCTGGCCGGAGCGTCGGCACTTTTGCTCGCCACCGATCAGGCCGGCGCGCGTCGCAGCCGGCCGGCCGTGGCCGTCCTCAAGCAGGTGAGCACGGCCGTGCTCGACGACGCGGTCACCGGGATGCTGGAGGGCCTCGCCGAAAAAGGCTGGCGCGACGGTGACACCGTCACGATCCGGCAGTTCAACGCCGAGGGGGACATGGCCCAGGCCAACGCCATCGCCCGCGAGATCACCGGCGGCGGGTTCGACATGGTGCTCACCTCCAGCACGCCGTCGCTCCAGGCCGTCGCCACGGCCAACGAGCGGGGCCGGGTGATCCACGTCTTCGCGGCCGTGGCCGACCCCTTCTCCGCCGGCGTCGGCCTCGACCGGGCCGACCCGCTCATCCACCCGCGGCATCTGCTCGGCTACGGCAGCCTCGCGCCGGTGGATGCGACGTTCGGCATCCTGCAGCGGGTCAATCCCCGCGTGGCGAAGGTCGGTGCGGCCCACAATCCCTCCGAGAGCAACTCGCGGCGGTTCATGGAGCTGGCCCGGGCGTCGTGTCGCGGCCGCGGGATCGAGCTCTTGGAGGCGGCCGTCGAGAACTCCTCGGGCGTGGTCGAGGCGGTCCAGGCGACGATCGCCCGTGGGGCGGAGGTGATTTTCATCCCGGGCGACACGACCGTGGCGAGCGTCTGCGACTCGGTGGTGAACGTGGCCGCCAAGGCGGGGGTGCCCGTGTTTACCGTCGTGCCCGGCAAGCCCGACCGCGGCACGCTCTTCGACGTCGGCTTCGACTTCCGGGAGGTCGGGCTGCTGGCGGGCCGGCTGGCGGGCGACCTGCTCGACGGCCGCGACCCGGCCACCGTGCCGATCGGAGAGACGGCCCGCGAGATCCCGCCCCGGCTGACGGTGAACCTCGTCGCGCCCGGGATCGACCGGCAGACCTGGCGGATTCCCGAGGAGCTGATCGCGCAGGCGAAGGTGGTGATCGACTCCGGGGGCCGTCGCGACCAGCCCGAGGCCGTGCTCACGGGGCCGTTCGACGAGCCACCGGCCGGCGACCGCTGAGGCAGCCGAGTCGGGAACGCCTATAGTGCTGCCTGCAGCGTGTTTGAAGGAGCCCACACAGGGCTCACCGGGAACGTTTGTGTGTCAATCGTGGTGGTCCGGGCTTGCCCGTGCCATCTCGCCGGACGTTCGCTTCGGACATCCTGTCCTTCGCTCACTCGGAGGAAACCTCGCTCCGCAATCCTTGCTCCGCTCGGTTTCCTACGCCGCTCGATTGTCACGGGCAATCCCTTCTACCAATTGAAGTCCTGGATGCACCTGAAGTGATCGATCTCTCTGCCGACATCGCCCGACTCGCCGCCGGTGCTGCATCCTGGGCCGGGCAGCCGGCTGCTGCGCGCAGCCGGCTCGCGGTTGAGACGGCCCGGACCACCGCGGCGGCGACCGACGCCTGGGTCGCGACCGCCGTGGCCATCAAGCAGGCTGCGGATGCCTCGGCCAACTCCGCCATCCGCGCCGAGGAGACGGCGACCGGCCCGCTCATGACACTGCGGCTGTTGCTGGTGACCGCTGGCTCGCTTGCCGACATCAGCCGCACTGGCCTGCCGCGCCTGCCGCGACCACCGCGGACTGCGCATCGCGGGAGCGACGTGGCCCGGATCGAGGTGGAGGCGATTCCCGCCCGTGGCCCGACCACGTCGTTGCACGACGGCGCGATCTTCCCCGGCCACCGTGCGACGGTTCGCTGCGTCGATCCCGGCGGGGTCGACGGCTTCATGCGGTCGTGGCGGGCGGAGGTGGCCCGGCGGCCCCAGGGCGGTGGCGTGGCCCTCGTGGTCGGCGCCGGCAACGTCACGGGGCTGGCTCCGGGCGACTGCATCAGCCAGATCTTCGAGCACGGTCGAGCCGTGCTGCTCAAACTCCATCCGCTCCATGCCCCGCTGGCGCCGGTGTTCGCCGAGGCGCTTGGGCCGCTGGTGGCGGCAGGCCTGCTGGCGATCCACGTCGGGGGTCCAGAAGTGGTGGAGGCGGCCGTCGCCGCCCCGCAGGTGGGCCACGTGCATCTCACCGGCGGCTCTGCGGCGTTCGAGGCGATCGTCTGGGGCGGCCGCGAGCGGCAGGGCAGCCCCCGGCTCGCGCAGTCGATCACCTGTGAACTGGGCAACGTGACGCCGTGGTTCATCGTGCCCGGCCGGTATTCACCGCGGGCGCTCGCCCGCCAGGCCGACATAGTGGCCGCCTCGATCGTCAACAACACCTCCTTCAACTGCATCGCCACCAAGCTCGTGGTCACGGCAAGGTCGTGGCCGCAGCGGGAGGCGTTTCTCGACCTCGTGCAGCGCCGGCTCGCCGCTGTGCCGCCGCGGGCGGGCTGGTATCCTGGCGCGGCGGCCGCCTGGGCGACGGTCGCGGGCCGGGCGGCGCCGGCCGATGGGTCGTTACCCTGGGTGCTTCGCACGGGCATCGATCCCGTGGCCGAATCGCAGTTCGTCGAGCGGGAGTGGTTCCTGCCGGTGGCCGCGGAGGTGCCGCTCGCGGCCGACTCGCTCGAGGCTTTTTGCACGCGCGTGCAGGCGCTCGTGGCCCAGCTGCCGGGATCGCTCGCGGCGAGCGTCACCCGGCCCGACTCGCTCTCCGCGTACGACCAAGCCCGGGTCGAGCTGCTCGTCGAACACCTCCCGTTCGGGGTGGTGGCCGTCAACACGTGGTCGGCGCTCGGGTATTCGATGGGATGCGTGCCCTGGGGCGGGTTTCCGGGGGCCACGCTCGCGGCGCCGCGAAGCGGGATCGGCTTTGTGCACGATCCGCTCCTCCTGCCGTTGGTGCACAACACGATCCTGCGGGCCCCGCTCGCGCCGCGGCTGCTGCCGCCCTGGTTTCCCTGGCATCGGCATGGGGCGTCGCTGGCCCGCGGTCTTGTCGATGTCTACGCGAGCGTCGCTCGGGGCGGGCGGGGTCTGTGGCCGCTCACTCGGATGCTGCCGGCGGTGGTCACCGGTTGAGGGAGGATGGCATGGCCTGGATCCAGCACCAGTTGCGGCTCGCTCCGCGGCGCCGTGGCTTTCATCTGATCACGCCCGAAATCGAGGCCGCCCTGCCCGACCTCGCGCGGTTCCGCGTGGGGCTGTTGCACGTGTTTCTCCAGCACACGTCGGCGAGCCTGTGCCTGAACGAAAACGCCGATCCCGACGTACCCCGTGACCTGGAGTTGGCCTTCAACGAGATCGCGCGGGAGGATTTTGTCTATGCCCACACGGCGGAGGGCCCCGATGACATGCCGGCCCACGTCAAGTCGGCGATGCTGGGCGCGTCCGTCAGCGTGCCGATCGCGGCGGGCCGGCTCAGCCTCGGCACCTGGCAGGGCATCTACCTCTGCGAGCACCGCGACCACGGTGGCCCCCGACGGCTGGTGCTCACCGTGCATGGCGAGACGGAGTGACGCCCGAGCGACGCCTGCCTCAGCATTCCCGGCTCTCTGCCGACGCGTTCCTCCGCGCGCCGAGCTTCGGCGACTCCGGTGAAGTGTCCGGCGGCCTGGCTGTCTCCAAAACGCCGGCTCAGAGGTGGTCTCGTCACCCCGGAATCACGGCCATCGCTATCGTTCGCCCGCTCCCGGGATGGCAGCCCCGCGGAGGTGCTGCGGTGTTGAAGCCCGGGCACCCTCGAGGGTTTTGATGATGAATCGGAAGTTTTTTGTGCGATTGATGGGTTTCGCGGCCTGTGTCGTCTCGTTTGCGATGTCGAACGAGGCCGAAGCCGGCCGCCGGCATCGCCGGCACGCCTGCGATCCCTGTTGCGAACCCGTTTGTTGCGAGCCGGTCTATGTGACCAGTCGTGTGACCAGTTGTGCCCCGTCCTGTTGCGAGCCGGTCTGCGTGACCAGTTGTGCCCCGTCCTGTTGCGCTCCGGCGTGCGAGACGGTGGCGGTGTACGACAGCTGCGGCCGGCTCGTCTACCGCCGGGCCGCGTGCTGCGAGACGATCGTCGCGTCAACGATCGTGGTGCCCGCCGCGACCTGCTGCGGGATCGCGAGCACCGGCTCGGCCGACACCGTGGGCGTGGCCGAGACGCCCGCGAAGGAATCGGTGGTCGCTATGACGGCCTCGGTCGTCAAGTAGCCGTCGCTCCCGCCAGCGATCGATCTGACCATCGACCCGCAGGCAAGCCGTTCGCTTCCTCCCGGGCGGAGCCTTCTCCGCCCGGGGGTTCATCCGGGGCCGATACTGGCAAAATCCCCGGGGCCGGCGCGAGTTTGCAAATGGACGGGGCCGGAATCGAACCGGCGACACACGGATTTTCAGTCCGTTGCTCTACCAACTGAGCTACCCGTCCGGATTTACCCCTTTTTCGTACGGCCGCAGGGGCGGCTTGTCAATGAATGGCCGGCGTTTGCGGCTGCTTTGGCACTTGTCGGAGCCATTCGCCTCGCCCCTCCTCATGCCTGGCTCGAGGCTTACCGAACTCGATGGTGAGGCTCGCGGGTCGAAAGTCTCCGCCGGCTCAGTGGCCGCGGCGGCGGCCGATCGCCGTCGCCATCTGGGCCGCGAACAGCAGCAGGAACGCCAACCAGCCAAGGCGTGTCGGGCCGAGGTTCGACAGCAGTTTGTCAAACTGACTCGGGTCGATGTTCCGTACAACGGCCATTACGCCGCCGAACATCATGCCCACGACTGCGGCCACCGCGAGAGCCTGAGGTATCGCCTTCAACACACGTTTGAACGCGGAGTCGCGAAACACGCGGGTGATTCGGGGAATCAGTGACTCCGCGACGAGCACGGTGTCGGTGCCTTGCTCCTCGGGCAGGAGCCAGGGCGGCTCGTCTTCGCGACGGCCTAGGGGCGCGGCATCCTGCCGAGCCCAGCGCGAGAGCCACGCCAGGCCACGGGGCTGCTCGTCGGGGAGGGGGGGCGGCTCGGCCGCCATCCGCTCTCCTTTTCCCCCAACGCCCTTGCGAGGGAACGCTGACGGCACCGCGGGCGCCCAGCGTCGCAACCGTTCCACCACTTCGCCCGCCGACGCGATCCGCTCGGCTGGGTTCCTGATCATCATCGCCTCGATGACCCGACAGAACTCGGGGCTCAGGTGAGGGGCCAGTTCGTGGACCGGGGTCGGCGCGCCGGAGAGGTGCTTCTGCATCTTTTCGCGGCGTGTGCCCCCAGGGAAAGGCACTTGGCCGGTGACTGCGTAGTAGAGCGTGCAGCC
>CAMCPF010000214.1 GCA_945876515.1 Candidatus Kuenenia stuttgartensis | reverse complement strand
TGCGGATAGAACTTGTGGCCCAACGCCCCGGCGGCGACACCGGCGCAGAAGTATCCAAATTCGGAGCGGGTCATCAGGGCTGCATCCTTTCGAGGACGGAATCAGGGCGTGGTGACGGCGAGGGCGGGAACGTCCTGCACAGCCGTCCGCTGGAGCGTGGACCGGGCCAGATCGAGACCCGCCCTGCCGCCGTCGGCGAGCCCGAAGGCGACCGCGTTCCGTTGGGGCATGAGGCGAGCCGCCAGGATCGCGGGAAAGGTGACCGAGTAGCCGAGCACGAAACCGGTGGCGTGCAGCCCAGCGCCGAGCGCCTTGCCGACGGAGGGAACGACGCCCTCGGCCGCCGAGCGAGCGTCGCCGGCACCGGCCCGCGCAGCCTCGACGACGGCCCAGAGGCCGGAGAGGGATGACAGCCCGTTGGCCCCTGGATCGGTCACTCGGATCATGGTCGCAAGCTCGCTGCGGAAACGGAAACCATCCACTTAGTCCACATTCTGAGGCTAACTCCGCTTCCGACGTGGGGCCACTGGCCCCACGCGTGAGAGTTGTGTTGGCGTTTCACGCCCGCCCCAGGCCCTGCGGCCGCTCGAAGCGGCTCGCAAAGCCGCCTTAAGGCGAATATTAGCCCAAGGCAGCGGCATCCGGGAGCCGTCACTGACTCGCCAGGCGGTCTTACCGCGGACCGTCGTCGGGTCTGTCAGATGCTCCGCCACCGGGCCGACGGGTATGGTGCTCCGCTTCGAGCCTCAGGCGAATCGTTCCCCGATTCGGGCCGAGAAAAACGCGGGGGGGGTCGGCTGGATGCCGAGGGTGCCGGCGCTGACCGCTTCCATGAAGGCCTTGTGGCCGGCCAGTGCCGAATAGATCACCTTCACGAGCGCCAGCACGGCGGCCCGCCGATCGCTGGTCGGCTTGGACGCCAGATGGTCGTAGCACTGGTGATGGATGAGCGTCAGATAATTCATCCAGCCGGTGTCGGGCAGCGGCTGATCGAGCGCCGTCGCCCCCATGGCCCCCGCCTGCCGCTTGGCATCCTGCCGGGCCGCGTGATAGAGCGGCAGCAGTCGGTCGATCTCGGCGACCTGCTCGTGGCGACGGGCCAGACCGGTCTTCAGGCTGGCCTGCACGGCACTGCGGCGCTTCCACTCGTTGACATCTGGGAGCTCGGAGTTGTAGTTGAAATCGGCCTGGGGTTCCCCGAAGTTCCAGTGTGGGGCCCGGTCAAATTCCCGGCTGCCGAGCAGGGCGACTCTCTGCTGGTTGAGTTCGTTGATGCGGGCCACGGCCTTGTCCACCCAGTGCATCAGCGTTGCCGTTCCCTGGTAGAAAAGGTTGGTTGGCGACGAGGCATAGACGTCGAGCCCGCCCATCTGGAGTGCCCGGCCGACCATCCCGCAGCAGTTTGTCGGGCCGGCACGCATGGTCGCGCACTTTCGGTACATGCGGCGAGGGTCCTCCGGGTCGAGGTTCAGGATTTCGAACCACCAGGTCCAGATCGCCTCGACATCGATTCCGAAGAGGTTGTCGGCGGCATCGAAGGCCACACCACCGGCCGCCTTCACCGGGATGTCGATCTGCTTGCTGATACCGTGCCGCCCTACCCCAAAATCCTCCTGGGCCGTGAGAGCTGTAGCCTGGTCCCATCCCATCGGGTTGATACGCGTCGTGTTCGTCCGGCGGTTGATCAGTTCACTGAACCCCACCCGCATATGGGCCGGCATGCTCACGAACGGCGTCACCTTGTAGGCCGCCCGCTGGGAGGCGTTCCAGTCGGCGCCGGCGGCCGTGCCGTCCCATGTGACATAGAAGGGCCGCATGCCGCGATCGCAGTGAAGGCCAGCATGCCCAAACCCCGCTGCATTGATGATTTTTCCGCCGATGCCCGAGAACTGCTCGGTGCAGAATTTGACCTCACGTGTCATCAGACACCTCCAGTTCCCTTTCCGGGTGGGTTCGCCCTTTTCCGTCGGGCCGCCCGAAGATTGTCGTGCACACTCAGAAAATGTTGCGTGCCGACCCGTGCTTTCCCGACAGGCGCCAGCACAAGCACAACGCAGCATCGCGACCTGGCCGCCCCCAGGGCAAGCCTAGTCAATCGAAGAAGTCGACGTCGATGGCGGCCGCCTTCGCCTCGCGGACGGCGAGCACGATCTGCCCCAGGGCCAGCATGGCGTTGAGGCGATCCCCTTTCGGCTTGGCGGCGATGTAGCTGCCGACCTGCTTGAAGATTTCCGACATGTACGCCAGTCGCATGTCGGCGCCTCCCCCGTCCCACGGCAGCTGGGCATGATACTGGCCGAGGAGCCGATCAATTTCAGCGTTCTGCTCACGGCGGCGTGAGAGTGACGCGAATCGGACGTTGGCGTCGCTCATGGTTTTCCACTGGTCGACGGTGGGCAGCTCCGTCGCCGCCGTCGGCGGATGCATGTGCATCTCCCGGCGATTTCTCCCCTGCCATTCGAGCTTGGAGTTGAAATAGCGGTCGTAGTCAGTATTCGCCCGGATGATCGCCGCCTTCAGCGCTACTGCGTAGTCGGCCACATCCCGCGGGGAAAACGTGACCCAGGGAGCCGGTGGCTTGAGGAAAAACGCAGCCTCCCCGGCGATCAGGGCCCGCATCACGATGCTGGCGCAATTATGGAGTGTGCTGACGAACTGGTAGCCGCTCTCCCCGTGCAGCGCCTGCTGGTGCGCGGTGCGAAATGCCCGCCACCAGGCGAGCATGGCTTGGGCATTGAGGCCGAGCTCTCCATTTCCCTCCGTATGAAGGCTGACGATCTCGGTCGGAAATTGAACCCACTGTTTGTGGAGACCTCCTCCATCGGCCTCGTCGTCGCCCAGCACGGCCATAAACCGTCCGGCCTCCTCAACGCCGGCATGATCGAGAACGCTCAAAGGCCCAGAGCTGACCTCGAGGTGTTCAGCCGAAACCATCACCTGTCCCTGGCGTGGCGCAAAGTCTCCCCTGTGCAGACCGACTTGCGCGTTGTTGCTGATCTCATTCCGCATATCGCTCAGCAGCGTCCGTTCCCCGCCGGGACGTCTGCTGAAGGGCGTGGGGGGGCCCTTCAGGGCGGGCCCCGCCGGCCACCAGCTGATGTAGGTCTTCGCCGCCGCATCCGCAGACTCGACCGATCCATCCATCAGGATGGCCGCATGGCCGTTGGTGCGGCCTCCATGCCCGACGTGCGTCCAGCAGAGGATGTCGAGGTAACGCATGTTGGCAGTTCTCCGTCACTACGTTTCTTACGTCACACTCATCTAAAAGCCCTGCAGCAGTCCCGGCTGCAAATACGACTCACCCGCCGATCAGCACCTGCGGGCAGCCGAGCGTGATCACGCCGCCGTGGCTCGTGCTGTCGCCCATCCGCGCCGCCGGCAGGCCGCCGACCATCACCGTGGCGCTTCCCTTGATCACCGTGCAGGGCGGCCCGACGCAGATCCCCATCGTTCCCACCTGGGCCGCCGGCATGCCGCCGATGAGAACCGTGAACGCCGCGGGGGCAGCGAGCACACCGCCGACGTGGGGCACGGGCCCCGTCAGCATCGGGCAGGTCTGCATGTCGGCGACTCGCGCGGCGGGCTGTCCCATGGCTCAGCTCTTCTCCCAGGTGTCGGTGCCCGCGGCGATTGCAAACCCCGCGTCGATCATCCGCAGTAGTTCCTGGCTCGGCTCAGCGGGCGCCCTCCGAGCCGCCGCCAGCTTGACCGCCCCGGCCGCCGCCATGCCCGCCAGATGGGGCAGCGGCGGCAACGGATCGAGATGGGGAGGCGCGAGCGAGTCGCCGGCCAGAAAGGCGGCGAGCGCCGCACAGCCCGCCGGACTCGCCAGCCCCGCCACGTTGGCCGCATCCTGGGCCGCGTAGGCCTTGAGTTGCTCCGGCTGCCGCACCCAGGCCTCGGCCGCCTCGATCGCCCGAAGTTCCTTGGGTGTCACGCTCCCGCCGGCCTCCAAGCGTGTGACGCGGCAGGCCCACCATGCCGCAGCCCGGCGGGTGAGCGCCTGAGCCAGCAGGCTGACGGCATCTTCTGCGAGGCCGGCCTTGACGAGTGCCCGGGCGCTCTCGACGAGCGACCCACCCGCGAGCGTGCCGTCGGGTTGCTCGACCACGGCCACGACCGGCTCGGCCAGTTCCAGCTTGGCGAGCCGCATCCGCGCCGCTTCCTGCGTCGGATACTGTTCGAGGGTGGGGGATGTCATGGTTGGGTGTCGGTCCTGGTGGCCGCGGTCACTAGCCGATCATCGTGATGGCGCCCTGGGCCGTCAGCGTGGCGCTGCCCTTCACCGTCGTCGTGAGCCCCTCGACGGTCGTCGATGTCGTGCCCTTCACGCTCACGGTCATCCCGTTGATCGTCACTCCGGAGGGAGTGATCGCGATCGAATTGCTGCCGACCTTGAGGGTGATGCCGGTCTGCCCTTCGATCGTCCACGACATCGCCTTCATCGTGCCGCTGCCGCTGTTCACCTCCACGGCGTGGGAGCCGGAGGAGACCGTGAGGGAGTGCCCCTGCTTCGCCGTGACCGACTGCTTGCCCCCCACCGTGACGGTGTGGTTGCCCTGGGAGACCTCGAACGTGGCGTTCCCCTTGCTGACGGTGCACGATTCATTTCCCGTGGAGACCGTCGTGGTGTTGTCCTTATAGACCGTCAGGGAACGGTTGCCCGCATTGCAGCCGCTCGCGCCGACTTCCTCGGTGAGGTTGTTGTAGACCTTGACGGAGCGATCACCGTTCTTCTTGGTGACGAAGCCGACCTCCAGCGTGTCGTCGTTTTCGACCGTCCGCGTGAAGTCCCGCTCCGCGTGCAGGGTCACCATCTCGGCGCCCTTGGTGTCGTCGAAGATGAGCTGGTTGGCCAGTGACGTCGAGCCATCCTTCGTGCTCCGCGTCTGCACGCCGCTCTGGGCGGCCTTCGACGGCAGGTCGAAGGGCGGCTTGTTGGTGCCGTTGTAGACGACGCCCGTCACGAGAGGGCGGTTGGGGTCGTCGTCGAGGTGCGACACCACCACCTCCATCCCCACGCGGGGCAGGAACTGCGTGCCGAACTGCGGCCCGGCGAGCGATTGCGAGACCCGGATCCAGCACGAACTCTGCTCGTTCTGCTTGCCGTACCGATCCCAGTGAAACTGCACCTTGATGCGGCCGTACTCGTCGGTATAGATCTCCTCGCTCGACGGCCCGACCACCAGGGCCGTCTGCACGGTGCCTGCCGGCCAGGGCGTCTTTCGGGCCGGGCGCCACACCGTCTCGCTCGGCACGGCCTCGAACGAGTTTTCGTATTCGAAGGCCACTGCCACGTCTGCCGAGGCCTCGTAGGCCCCCCGGATGCTCGCCCGATGCACCACCTTGGTGAGCAGATACTTCTTGCCTCGTTCCGCCGAGTTGGGGTGTGACTTGACCTTGAAGGTGTAGCCCGGAGAGAAGGTGCGGCAGGTGCTCTTGCCGGAGGCGACGTTGGCCGTCACCTCCTCCGCTTCGATCCGCACTTTGGCGGTGGTATCGCCGTCAGGCTTCTTCTCATAGAGGCCCGGGTAGTCGAAGAGTTCGGCCTTGCTCGCCCCCGAGTAGGGCGATTTTCCATTGCCCGTGGCCAACAGGTCGGTCGTCGGCGTCTCGTAGGCATAGTCTGTCTGGACGAACTTCCCGGGGCGGAAGGCATATTCGTGCCGCCAGGACGTGATCACCCCCGCCGAGGCGGGCGACGAAAATCCCTGCACCGTCTCGACCTCCGCCTCCTTGCAGTCGGTGAAC
>CAMCPF010000213.1 GCA_945876515.1 Candidatus Kuenenia stuttgartensis | reverse complement strand
CTTCCAGCGCGCGAGGCCGCCATCGCGCACGCCGATCCACACGCCGCCCCGGGGGTTGGCCAGCAGCGAGTCGATCCTGCCCGTGGCGGGGGGTGGAGCGACGGCGGAAAACGGTTGTCCTTCGGGCGTGGTGACGATCACGGTCTGGTCGCGGGCGGCCCAGATGCGGCCGGCGGCATCCTCGGCCAGAAGCACGGGCTGGCTGGTGGTGACGGCCGCGGCGTCGGGGGCTGCGGCGGGCCCGGGGCAGGCGAGCCAATCGCCGTCCCGATACCGCAGCAGCGTTTCGCCGACGGCTGCCCAAAGATCGCCGCCTCGGGTCGCCAGCAGCCCATCGACCTTGTTGCCACGATGGGGCTCGGGCAGGGGAAGCGTCTCGAAGCCGTCCGGCCCGTGGCGGGCCACTCCCTGGCTGTCGAGGCCGATCCAGGTGATGCCGTCCGCCGCCGAGGCCACGCACGTGGGCCGATGTCGCCTGAAGTAGGCGATGTCCGCCGCGCTTGGGCCCGCCGCTACGGTTGGCGACTCGGCTCTCGTAAAGATCTCGCCATCCTGCGTCACGAACCAGACCACGCCGGCCCCGTCGTCGCAGAGCGACGTGACTGGCTTCCAGGTGGGCTGCTCGGTCGGCCAGGCGACGGCCGGCCTGATCCGGTGGATGGCCAGCCTGGTGCCCACCCAGAGGCCGCCCTCGCCGTCGTCGGCCACGTTCGTGGTCCAAGTGTCGCCCACCGGCAGCTTGGAGAGCCGCCCGCCGTCGAGCGTGAACAGCCCATGCCGCGACGACGAGATCCAGAGCCGGCCGGCCTGGTCCTCGAACAGGCTGCGGGCGGTGCGAATCGCGTCGGCGGCCGTCGGGACGGGGAAATCAGCCTCCGGTTCGGGCAGTTCCTCGGGCGGAGCATCGAGGCCGGCCTTCACGATTCGGGCGTGGGCCGTGAGCCAGATGCTGCCATCTCGGGCCGGAGCGGCAACGCCTCGACCGGCGGGCAACTCCCAGCGTCGCTCGAAGCGATCGCCCGCGAACACGAACAGGCCTTCCGGGCACGCGAGCACGGTTTCACCGGCGGTCGCGGCCACGAGGCTGGGTTCGGGGTAGCCAGGGACCCCCTCGGCGGCTCCATAGATCCGCGTGCTGCGATCGCCTGCGGCCAGGCGGCCCACCCGCCCTCCGGGCAGCGTGATCCAGATCGCGTCGGCCGTGCGGGCGACCGCCGGCGTGAAGTCGGCTGGCATTCGCACGAGCGGCGGGCCGCGGCCGACGATCTGGCCGTCGTCGATGGTCACGACGCTTCCCGATGCCAACGCCAGGGCCGCCGTGCCCGCCTGGCCAGCCGTCATCGTGGTGACGGAGGGCCGCTCGTCGCCGGGCAGGCCGAGGGAGACGGGGGTGAATGATTTCCCATTGAATCGCAGCACGCCGTCGGTCGTGGCCACGAGCAGCGTGCCGTCGCCTGCCGCGGCGACCCCGCGGACGGTAGCCGATTCGCCCCCGGCGGCGACGAGCTCGCGGATCGGCCAGGTGCGCACCGCCCAACCGCCTGAATCGCCACTCCGGGCACTCGCCTGCCAGCCCGCCACGAGCACCGCGACCGCCAGCCACGCCGCCGACCCTCCCGAAGGGGAGGGCGGACGCGACGAACCGTGGGCAAAGACAACCTGACGAGCCATGAGAAGTGCCTGGGCGTCGGGGAGCAAGGTCCCCGGGCAACCGCAGTCTGGCACGACAGGCGTGCGATCACAACGCGGCGTCGGGTGCGCTCACATTCAGCATCGATCTATAAGCATGCGTATATGGCCCGGGACGCAGGCTTGCGATACCGTTGGATTGTGGTCGCCGGAAGGCTGGGCGGGCGTGAGTTCCGTACCAACAACGCCGGTGGCCGTCGGTCACGAGGCGGAGGGTTTCCCATGGCACGTTCATCTTCAGCACCACGTCGACCGCAGCGGCGGATCTCGGCTGAGGCGAGCCTGCGGCGGGTGCTCCGCTCGTGGCGGTTGACCGCCAGCGTGGCGGTCGCGCTGGCGGCGATCGGCGTTGCTGAGTTCGGACACGCCGCCGCCATCACGTGGACGAGCACCCTTGCGTCGAACTGGAGCACCGCGTCGAACTGGAGTCCGGCCAGCGTGCCCACATCGGCCGACGACGTCGTGCTCAACAATGGGGGCACCGTCCCAACGATCACGCTTCAGAACAATGCCAATATGGCTTCGATCAGTTTGGATGGGCCCTCCGTTGCCACGGTCTTGAACAGCGGCAACTCAACTCCACCGGTTCAAAACTTGTATGGTGGAACTGGTCAGCCCCTCATTCAAATCACATCGAACGCGAGTTCAGCTGTCACCTTCACCAAAGCTGATTTTCGGCTGCGGGTGAACGGTGAACTGGAGATTGCTGCGGGCAAAACCGTGACCTTCAATAACTCCCGGATCAGTCAAAACACCTCTGGATTAAAGCTGACGAAGACCGGGGCCGGTACCATTGCTTTCTCTGGGTCGGATAGCCTCAAGATCACCTTCACGGGTGGCTTGGACATGCGGGAGGGCACTTGGAATGCCAATTCGAATACCGCCCTGCCGGCCAGCGGTCTGGTGAACTTCACCAACGCGGTCGGGACCGCCGCGACGATCACGGTCGGCACGACCGCTTCGATCGAGGCCCTCGGCGGCGGCAATGCGAATAGTCTGGTCAACGGCACCTCGGTGCTCTCGGTCACGGGTGGCCAGACCACCACCGATGCAGGAATCATCGGCGGCACCGTAGGGCTGACCCACTCCGGCGCCGGTTCGCTCACGCTCTCGGGAACGAACACCTACACGGGTGTCACGCAGATCACCGGCGGAGTGCTCAGCACCGGATTGCTCGCAAACGGCGGGAGTGCCAGCGGGATCGGCCAAGCCTCGAGCACAGCCTCGAATCTCGTCATCGACGGCGGCACGCTCCAATACACTGGCGCGGGAGTCACCACCAACCGTGGGTTCACGGTCGGGGCCAATGGGGCCGAGATCAACACCAGTTCCTCCACGGGCACGCTCTGGCTCAACTCCACCGTAGCCTTTACTGGCAGCGGCGCCCGGTCCATCACCGCGACCACCGGCACAGGTACGCTTCGTTTGGGAACGATTGGTGATGGTAGCGGTGGCTCCACCAGTGTCGTGAAGCAGGGGGCCGGTACCCTTCTTCTCACCGGCAGCGATACCTACACCGGACAACTCCAGATTTTGCAGGGAATTGCGCAGATAGGCAACGCGAGCACAGGAGGGGCCTCGACCGGCGTTGGACACAGCGTGGCCATCAGCAGCGGAGCGGAACTGCGGTTCCGTCAAGGGGGTAACGTGACCCTCACCTTCGACGCGCCGATTTCGGGGGCCGGCATGGTTCAGTTCAACTACAACAACACGTCAGCCGGAGGCTCGCTGACCCTCGGCGGCAATAATACGTTCACCGGGGACATGACGATTAACCCCACCAGCGGCACGAACGTCCTCACGCTCCTGGCTGGCAGCACGACGGCGCTTGGCGCTGGCAATGTCGTATTCGGCCAGTACGGCCGTCTTGACCTGAATGGCTTCGACGTTACGAGCGGCCTCCTGAGAGGTTTGGCCGGCGGTGCACATGGCATCGTCACCAACAACGGGGCGGCGGATGTCGCCTTCACGCTCACCAGCTCCTCGAGCCAGGCCTACGGCGGCGTCATTCAGGACGGATCGCGGGCCATCTCGATCATCAAGGGGGGCGCAGGTACGCAGACCTTTTCGGGCGCCAACACCTACACCGGCACCACCACGGTCGGGGCGGGCACGCTTGCGATCACTGGCAGCCTCGCCGGCGGCGTGGTGAGCGTGCAGAGCGGGGCGACGCTCGGCGGCTCGGGCTCGATCGGCGGGGCCACGAGCATCCTCGGCGGCGGGATTCTGGCTCCCGGCACGAGCCCCGGCACGCTCACGATCACCAACACGCTGGCCTTGGCCGACACGTCGATCCTGGCCTACGAGCTCAACGCCGCCGACCAGACGGTGGGCGGCGGGATCAACGACCTTGTGGCCGGTGTCACCGATCTGGCGCTCGGCGGTGTGCTGAACGTGACGGGGATCGGCGACTTTTCGACCGTGTCGCAGGGCGCGATCTGGCGACTGATCAACTACTCCGGTAGCCTCAGCGGGAACGGGCTCACGATCGGCTCGGCTCCCTCGCTCACCTCCGGGCTGTCGTTCGAGGTTGATACGGGAACCGTGGGTCAGGTGAACCTTGTGGTGGTGCCAGAGCCGGCGACGCTCGTGGGGCTGATCGCGGGTGGCCTCGGCATCGCCGCCGCACGCAGGTTTCGAAGGCGAACATGATTCGGCGGGCGATCGTGGTGGCGGTGCTGGGCGGCTGGATGGCGGTCGCCTGTGCGGACGACGCAGCGGGGTTTCGGGAGCTTTTCAACGGCCGTGACTTCGACGGCTGGGTGATGGAGGGGCCGCCCGAGGGGCTCACGCATCCCGACGGTCGGCCGGTCTGGAGCGTCAAGGACGGCGAGATCGTCTGCCAAGGCAAGCGGTGGAGTTTCCTGCGGTACGACCGGGAGACGTTCGCCGACTTCACGCTTCACGTGGAGTTTCTGATGGCCCGCGGCTGCAACTCCGGCGTGGGCCTGCGGACCGGGCCGATCGACCTGGCCGACCCGCAGAACACGCGGCCCTCCTGCGCCTGCTACGAGATTCAACTGCTCGACGACGCGGGCAAGCCTCCCACGGAGCACTCGAGCGGCTCGCTCTATCGCTACGTGGCCCCCGCGGAGAACGCGATGCGGCCGGCCGGCGAGTGGAACGAGCTGGAGATCAGCTGCATTGGCCCCCGGATCCGCGTGGTGCTCAACGGCCGCACGATCCAGGACTTCGACCAGACCTCGCTCGCCGAAACCCGCGACAAGCCGCTTTCGGGCAATGTCTGCCTGCAGAACCACGGCCACCTGATCCGGTTTCGCAATCTGCGGATCCGGCCGGAGGGTGAGTCCGCCGGCAAGTGACGGCCGCGGCTATTTCGCCGCTTCGAGCCGCAATAGGGGCTTGAGCCGTCGGTAGGTGGCGGGCCCGATGCCCTCCACCTCGAGCAGATCGGTGAGGCGGGCGTAAGGCCGTTTTTCGATGATCCGGTTGGCCAGGGTCTCGCCGATCCCCGGCAGTCGCGTGAGTTCGCTGCGGGGCGCCGAGTTGATCTCAACGGTGAAGCCGGCCGGCACTTCGCCCTTGCCGAGCGCCACCTCGAGCTCCCGCTCCTCGTCCCGCTCCAGTTGCCGCTCAACCGGGAGCGAGTCCCAGTCGGTATGGGCCCAGATGCCGGCGCCTGCGGCGGCGGCCCGGAGCTCCAGGTCGGCGAGCATCTCCCGGTAGTCATCGGCGGATTCGTCGGCGAGCGTGCTGCGGCTGACGCCGAAGGCCCGGGCCAGCCCCTTGGCGACGAGGTGGGCCGCCAGGTCGCGGCCGTCGGCGTCCTCCACGAAGGCGTAGACCCGGGCGAAGCGGGCGTCGCCGCGGGCGTCGGCGAAGCTCGTGTGAATCGTGAACGGCCGGTCGAGGAAGGCCTGGGTCTCCTCGGAAGCCTGCCGCCCGAGTTCCTTGGCAAACTCGATCGCGGCCGCGGCCTCGGGCTTCACCCGCGTGATCCCGAAGTAGCGGCGCTGGCTGCGGAGCCGGCGGGCATCGGTCTCGTCCGCCACGTGGTGCTCGAGGCAGTCGGCCCCGTAGAGCCGCACGGTGACCTCCTCGCCGGCGGGCAGCTTCACGCGGAAGCTGTCGCCGTCGGCCCAGTCAGCGGCCACGA
>CAMCPF010000212.1 GCA_945876515.1 Candidatus Kuenenia stuttgartensis | reverse complement strand
AGCGGTCTGACTCGAACTCAGATGCCCCGAAAGGGGTTGCGGGTTCGAATCCCGGGCCCTCCGTTTTCTTGACGCCCGCCGGGCCATCCCTGGCCCCGGCGGGCTTGCCGGGCCTCCGCCCGGCGGCCGCACCTCCGGGCGGCCGTG
Organism: Candidatus Kuenenia stuttgartensis; assembly: GCA_945876515.1. GTDB lineage: Bacteria > Planctomycetota > Planctomycetia > Pirellulales > UBA1268 > QWPN01. Next base: position 5,669 of record CAMCPF010000212.1, on the reverse strand, counting down.
CTCGTGCGCGTTGTGGCTCGCGGCGTTTGTGCGGACGAATCGGGTTTGTTGCCACCTCAACCGTTGGACTGCGAGGGGTGGCCCGTGCCCTCGAGCGAGCTGTGGAAGCGAGCGCAGGCAGGATGCCGAAGCGAGCGGACACGCAGTGAACGGAGGCCTGGAGGGCCGAAGTGAGCGTCCAGCGAGGGGCATGGGCAACCCCGGGCCCGCGTTACCCACGACTTCCCATCTCGGCTTGCCCGAGCGACTTGCGCAAGGCCGTGATCGCGATCTCGCCGAACTGCCGCGGGGGCACTCCCCAGAGCTGCGGATTCATGAGCTCGACGGCGACGGCCCCCGCGTAGCCGATCTCGCCGAGCCGGCGCACGAGGTCATCCACCGGCGACGAGCCCTCCCCGGGCAGGATCCGATCGGCGTCGCTGGCCATCTCGCGGGGCACGTCGGCGATGTCGGAGAGCTGCACGTGGGCCAGGTTCTCCCGCGACAAGAGCCAGAGGTCCAGCGGCTTGCTCGGGCCGACCGTCCACTGAAACCAGTCGAGGCACACGCCCAGGCTCGAGCTGCCGACCTCTTCGACCAGGGCCACTGCCGACTGGAGATTGTTGGGGAAGCTCGCCCGGGCGTCGAACTCGAGCGCCAGTTTCACGCCCGCATCCGCCGCCCGTTTGGCCGCTTCGGCCAGGCTCAGCGAGAGCCGGCCGAGATCCTGCGGCCCGAGCGGCCCGAAGGCGTCGCCGGCGACCACGAGCACCGGGACGGAAAGGTCGCGACAGAGGGCGAGCCGACCCTCGAACGTCTTCCAGTGCTCAACGCGGGCTTCGCCCTGACTGGTCAAGAGGCCGCCCTGAAAACTCGCCGCCAAGGCCGCGATGCCGTGGCCGGCGAGCGCCTCGCGAAGCGCCGCCACCGACCGCTCCTTGAGATAGGCATCGGCCTGCCCGAGCCAGAGGTCGATCGACTCGACGTGGCCGGCGGCGTAGTCCTCGAGCACGTTCTCAAGCGGGGTCTGAAGACTGCAGACGGTGGCAATGGAGGGGATCATGCCAGCCGGTCCCGCAGCCGGTCCACCACCTCGTCGAGCGGCACTCGCTCCTGCACGAGCGAGTCGCGGTCGCGGAGCGTGATGGTCTGGTCGGTGAGCGTCTGGCCGTCGATCGTCAGGCACCAGGGCGTGCCCGCCTCGTCCTGCCGGGCGTAGCGGCGGCCCACGGAGCCCTTCTCGTCGTATTGGCAGGCCATGTGCCGCTTGAGTTGCCGGTAGAGGTCGATCGCGACCTCCGGCATCCCGTCCTTCTTCACCAGCGGCAGGATGGCCGCCTTCACCGGGGCGAGCCGCGGGTGGAGCTTCATCACGGTGCGGCTCCGGGGCTTGCCGTCCTCGTCGGGCACCTCGTCCTCGTGGTAGGCGTCGCAGAGGAAGGCCAGCACGGCCCGGTCAGCGCCCGCCGACGGTTCGATCACGTGCGGCACATACCGCTCCCGCGTGACGTCGTCGAAGTAGGAGAGGTCCTTGCCGCTGCCGCGGTGGCGGGGCTTGCCGTCGGCGCCCTTCTCCACCACGAGCTCGCCGTCCTGGCGGACGAGCTTGCCCTCCATGTGGCTGCGGAGGTCGAAGTCGCCGCGATGGGCGATGCCCTCCAACTCGCCGAACTCCCCCTCGGCCAGGAACGGAAAGGCGTATTCGATGTCGGCCGTGCCCACGGAGTAGTGCGAGAGCTCGTCGGCGTGGTGCTCCCGCAGCTGGAGCTTGCCCGCGGTGAGGCCCAGGTCGAGGTACCACTTCCAGCGGCGGTCGCGCCAGTAGCGATACCAGTCGGCCGACTCGGCCGGCCGGCAGAAAAACTCGATCTCCATCTGCTCGAACTCGCGGGACCGGAAGGTGAAGTTCCGGGGCGTGATCTCGTTGCGGAAGCTCTTGCCGATCTGGGCGATCCCGAAGGGCACCCGCACCCGCGAGGTGTCGCACACGTTCTTGAAGTTGACGAAGATCCCCTGGGCGGTCTCCGGCCGGAGGAAGGCGCGGTCGTCGGCGTCGCCCGTGGCGATCGCACCGATCCGCGTCTCGAACATCAGGTTGAACTCGCGGGGCTCGGTGAGCGTGCCGGGGGCGGCGGCGTCGGGCCCGAGCGTGTCGGCCAGATTCGCCCGGCCGGCGGCGATTGCGGCGGCCAGCGGCTCGGGCTCGCCGGCCCACTCGATCTCCTCCACCTGCTTGGCCCGCAATCCAAAACTCTTCTGGGCCCGGGCGGTGAGCTCCACGGGCACGTCGTCACCCGAGGCGTCGGTGGTGACGAATAGCTTCTTGCCGCGGTGGGCGGCCCAGCGGCCGGTGAGGTGGTCGTAGCGATACCGCTTCTTCGACTCCCGGCAGTCGATCATCCAGTCGTGAAATAGGTCGAAGTGCCCGGAACACTTCCAGACCTGCGGGTGCATGATGATCGTGCAGTCGAGGCCGGCCATCTCGTAGGGGCTCGGAGCGCCGGCGACCGTGGCCAGCTCGTCGTGGCCGGCGACCATGTCGTGCCACCAGGCGTCCTTGAGGTTTCGCTTCAAGGCCACGCCGAGGGGGCCGTAGTCCCAGAAGCCGTTTAGGCCGCCGTAGATCTCGCTCGACTGGAAGATGAATCCGCGCCGCTTGGCGAGCGACACGATCTTGTCCATCCGGGACTGGTCGTTTGGGTGTTGCATGACGGCTCGGGGGGAATCGCGGTCGGAAGAAGCGAGGAGTCTACCCCGACGGGCAGCGGCCCGGCAGGGGCGGTTCACGACGCCGCGACAAGCGCCTCGGCCTCACGGTCGAGGCGGGGCACAACGGCGAGTGAGTCGATGGCGGCGGCCAACGCGAGGTCGGCCTCCATACCGAGCGCGATCAGATTCTCACCGCCACGGCAGGTGCGGAAGGCGGCGGCGATCCGCTCCTCCAATCCAACGCGGCCGACCGCGACGAGACTTCGAAAGCGGTCGCGGGCCGCGCAGGCCGCGGCGTCGAGCTCGTCGTCGTGGCCGGCGGCGTCGAGCATGGCGCCGGCCGCGAGCACGTCCTCCTCGGTCACATGGCCGTCGGTGCCGGCGCAGACCAGATGGATCGCGTCACAGCCGCGCTCGACGGCCAGCCGGCGGGCCGTCGCCGCCACGGCCGCGCGGTTCACGATCGCGCCCACGAGCACCTCGGCGGCGTCATGGCAGGCGGCCAGCGCCGCGGTGCCGTTGGTGGTCGTGATCACGACGGGCTTTCCGGCGACGCGGTCGGCCGTGTACTCGGCCGGCGAGTTGCCCAGATCGAAGCCGCCGATCTTCACGCCCCCCCGCTCGCCCCCGAGCAAGGCCCCGGCCCAGGCCGCCGCGGTGGCCCGGGCCTCGTCGATCGAGCGGCGGGGCAGGACGAGGGCCGCCCCGTGGGCCAGGGCCGTGGCGATCGTGGTCGAGGCCCGCAGGACGTCGATCACGACGGCGATCCCTCCCGGAGAGGCCCCCGGCGGCATACGATGAAAGAGTTCGTGGCACTGCCAACGCATGTCGCGAATCCGAGCCGGCCCGCTGCGGCCGGCATCCACCACGAGAGCAGTGCCCGTGATCGCCGACCGAGCTGCCACGATAGGAGATCCGCCTCCGGCCGACCATGGCGGGCCCGCCGACACGGCGGGGGTGGACAAGAGCGGCGAGCGGGTGCGGGGCATGTTTGCCGAGATCGCCCCGCGGTACGACCTGGTCAACCGGCTGCTCTCCGGCGGGATCGACGTGCTCTGGCGGCGCACCACCGTCCGCCGGGCGCCGCCGCCGGAGTCGGGCGGGATCCTCGACGTCTGCTGTGGCACCGGCGACCTCGCGCTCGCCTACGCCGCCAAGGCCGCGCCCGGCGTGCGGATCGTGGCCAGCGACTTCTGCCGGCCGATGCTCGACCGGGGCGAGGTCAAGGCGGCCAAGGCCGGCCGCACGATCGAGTGGGTGGAGGCCGACGCGATGCGGCTGCCCTTCGCCACCGCCGACTTCGATCTGGTCACCGTCGCCTTCGGCCTCAGGAACATCGCCGACACGTCGCGGGGCCTCGCCGAGATGGCGCGGGTCACGAAGCCGGGCGGCAAGCTCGCGATCCTCGAGTTTTCGCTGCCCAAGTCGGTGGCGATCCGCACGGGCTACCTCTGGTACTTCCGCAACGTCTTGCCGCGGCTGGGCAACGCCGTGGCCCGCAACGGCTCGGATGCCTACACCTACTTGAACCAGTCGGTGGAGGAGTTTCCGTCGGGCGAGCGTCTGGCCAAACTCGTGCGGGCCGCCGGCTACGAGGCCGTCGAAATGATTCCGCTCACGTTCGGGATCGCCACCCTGACGATCGCCACGCGGGTGGCCGGTGGGGCGGGCCATGCCTGACCAGTCGCCTCTCGTGATCGCGATCACGGGCGCCTCGGGCGCTCCGTATGGCGCTCGCCTGCTGGAGGTGGTGCTCGCCGCTGGCCACGAGGTGCACCTGTCGGTGAGCCCGTCGGGGCAGGCGGTGATCCAAGAGGAACTCGGCCACCGGGTCGATCTCGAGCGGTTCGACGTGGCCGACCTGTTGGGGCGTCCCGCCCCCTCCGCCGGCCGGCTGCACTACCACCATCACAAGAATCTGATGGCCCCGATCGCCAGCGGGTCGTTTTTGACCGCGGGCATGGTGATCTGCCCCTGCAGCGGCAGCACGCTGGCCGCGGTGGCCCATGCGATGGGCGAAAACCTGATCCACCGGGCCGCCGAGGTTCATCTCAAGGAGCGGCGAAAGCTCGTGGTCGTTCCCCGAGAGACGCCCCTCTCGCTGCCGCAGTTGAAGAACATGCAGGCGATCCATGAGGCGGGGGCCGTGGTGCTGCCGGCCTCGCCCGGCTTCTACGCCCGGGCCGACACGGTGAGCGACCTCGTGGACTTCGTCGTGGCCCGGATCTGCGACCAGCTCGGCGTGGCCAACTCGCTCGTTCGCCGCTGGGGATCGGAAGCATGAACGCGACGACGCCAGCGATGTCGGCGCCGGATCGCCCGCCCGCCGAACGTGCCGTTCCGGCTCCCGGCGGCTCTCGGCTTCGGGCCTACCTCGAACTCGTCCGCTTCAGCCACACGATCTTCGCCCTGCCCTTCGCCGTGATGGCGGCGCTGATCGCCATCCGCTTCGGGGGCGACGGCCGCTGGTCGCTTGCCGAGCCGTGGTCGCTCGCAAAACCGGTGCTTGGGATCCTGGCCTGCATGGTCGCGGCCCGCACCGCGGCGATGGCCTTCAACCGGCTCGTGGACCGAGCGATCGATGCGGAGAACCCGCGCACGGCTTCGCGTCACCTGCCGCGGGGCGCCGTGGGCACGGGCGAGGTGCTCGGGCTCGTCATCGGCTCCGCGGCGGCGTTCGTGGCGGCCACGCTCCTGTTCCTGCCCAACTGGCTGCCGCTCGTGCTCTCGGTGCCGGTGCTGGCCTGGCTCCTCGGCTACTCGTTCGCCAAGCGGTTCACGTCGCTGGCCCATCTTTGGCTCGGCGCCGCGCTCGGCCTCGCGCCGGTGGCCGCCTGGATCGCGCTGCGGGGTGAGACACTGCTTCGCGACCCGATCGATCTCCTGCCCACCGCGATCCTGGGCCTCGCCGTCACCACCTGGGTGGCCGGCTTCGACATCATCTACGCCTGCCAAGACGCCGCCTTCGACGCGGCCCACGG